>NZ_JBLZFX010000039.1:0-52653 GCF_050753345.1 Alkalinema pantanalense CENA528
GCTGGTTAGAACAACACTGGAATGGAGAGTTGCTCGATAGTGTGGATACCGTCTTGAATTTTGCTAGGAGTTTAGAATTTCGAGGCAATCGACCGGTGGTGCAATTGGTCTCAAAGGTTTACAAAACTGGCGTTAAATTGACGCAAGCAGCCATGGCTGAACTAGAGAAGCAATGGCACCGCTTACCTGGACTGGAAAAATGGTTCGTCGAGATTCCAGCGGTCAGTGCCTAACCATTGGATGACTTTTTTCTTGGAGCGCTCTTAGTGACTTCTCACCTTATTAACGAGAGTCAGCCCTAAGCTCCCAAGATTGTCGAAGTTCTAGCCATAAAGCCCGCCTGATTCAGGGCCGCCACCGCTGCAGTGCTGTCCTTGACGCGGAATTGTTGGCCAAAGCGAACAAATTGACGGCGGTTATTCGCAGAAACCACGGCCACAACCGGAACCTTAGCGCTGCGGTCTTCTCCGGTTTGCGATCGCAAAATTGTGCGTAGATTATGCTGGGCTTCCACATCACTGGCCTTCTTCAGATCCAGTTCCACCATGACTAGCCGCACCTGATCGATCGGTTCTGCATCGTCAATGATGAATTGCACTTGCTCGTCCCGACGATCGACCGTGCCCCACACCATTAAGCGGGCATCCGGCTGCATCAAATAGCCCACTTTCTCAAAGGATTTCGGGAAGACCACCGCTTCCGTTTGGCCCGTCAGATCTTCCATCTGGACAATGCACATCGGATCGCCTTTTTTGGTGGTGACTTGCTTCACGGCGATCAGCATGACGATCGCGCTGACACTTTGTTTGTCGGGCATCTCCTTGAGATCACCCAAGCTGATGGGGGCCAGCACCTTGGCCGATTTGCCGATCGTTTTTAATGGGTGATCGGAAATGTAGAAGCCCAGGACTTCCTTCTCTAGGCGCAACCGTTCCTGTTGGGGATAGTCTGCCACTGGGGCTGCTTTCGGGGCAGACTCCACCGTCGATCGGGGCGTTTCTGCAACAGTTGCCAGGTAGTCAAAAATATTGCCTTGGCCAATTTCCCGATCCTTGGATCGCGACTGCGCCCAGTCCAACACCACTTCTAAGTCTTTGATCAGTTGGTGGCGATTGGGATCAATGCTGTCGAAGGCTCCACAGTAAATGAGTGATTCTAAGGCCCGTTTGTTTAGCGTGCGGCTGTCTACCCGATCGCACAAATCCGCCAAGGACTGGAAGGGGCCGCCCTCGTCCCTGGCCTGCAAAATCGCTGAAACTGGCCCAAACCCGACATTGCGCACCGCTGAGAGGCCGAATAGGATGTTGCGACCCGAAGGGGTAAAGTCCACCCCCGATCGATTAATGTCCGGCGGTAAGACTTCGATGCCCATGGATTGCGTGGAGGCAATGTATCGCTGCACCTTCTCCTGATCGCCACTGTTGGCCGTCAGCAGCGCCGCCATATATTCCACGGGATAGTGCGCTTTTAGGTAAGCCGTCTGATAGGTGACGTACCCATAGGCGGTGGAGTGGGACTTGTTAAAGCAATATTCCGCAAACAGAACCATCTGGGCAAACAGATCCGCCGCAACCTTTTCATCAATGCCGTTTTTTTTCGCCCCAGCCACAAAAATTTCCTGGTGCTTTTCCATTTCGGCTTTCTTTTTCTTACCCATGGCGCGGCGCAGCAAATCCGCTTCCCCCAAGGTATAGCCGCCCATATCCTGGGCAATTTTCATGATCTGCTCTTGGTAGACCATGATGCCGTAGGTTTCCTTGAGGATGGGTTCTAAAACTTTGTGCTCGTAGGAAATCTGTTCCCGCCCGTGTTTCCGGTTGATGAACTTGGGAATCAGTCCCGCATCCAAGGGACCCGGTCGGTACAGCGCTAGGACGGATGAAATATCTTCAATCCCAGAGGGTTTGAGATCCCGCACAATCTGCCGCATTCCGGAAGATTCCAACTGGAATACGCCTTCCAAATCGCCTCGGGCCAGGAGCTTGTAAACCTCCGGATCTTCCAGCGAGAGCCGATCTAGATCGATTTCCTTTTGGTAATTCTGCCGCACCAAGTCCACGGTTTTTTGGATCATGGTCAGGTTCTTCAGGCCCAGGAAGTCCATTTTCAGCAGTCCTAGGGACTCAATGTCTTCCATGAAGTATTGGGTAAAGACAGCCCCGTCATCGTTTTTCTGGAGCGGCACAATTTCATCCAGCGGTTCCGCAGATATCACTACTCCCGCTGCGTGAATGCCAACGCTCTTGTTGGTACCTTCGATGCGGATTGCGGTATCAATCCAATCTTTGTAAGTAATCGTCGTACCAGGAACGATCGCGCCACTGTCGTATTTCTCTTTGAATTCCTTTGTGGGTGTTTCGTCCGAGATCATCACCTTTAACTTGGTTGGCTTGCCCCGCATCACCGGAATCATTTTCGCCATTTTGTCCGATTCGCTGTAGGGCACATTCAGCACCCGTGCCACGTCCTTCAGCACCGCTTTGGAGGTCATGCGGTTATAGGTAATAATCTGCGCAACTTTTTCTTCGCCGTATTTCTGCGTGACGTAGTCGATGACTTCCTCTCGACGATCGATGCAAAAGTCGGTGTCAATATCCGGCATCGATCGGCGCTCTGGATTGAGAAAGCGCTCAAACAGCAAGCCGTGGTGTACTGGATCAATATTGGTAATACCTAGAGCGTAAGCAACCAGGGAACCCGCCGCCGAACCGCGTCCCGGCCCCACAGGAATATTATTATCACGGGCATATTTGATGTAATCCCACACCACGAGGAAGTAGGCATCAAAGCCCATTTGCTGCATCAATTGCAACTCGTATTCCAAGCGATCGCGATAGTCCTGGGAAATGTCTTCGTAGCTGGAGACTTGGAAGCGATCGACTAAGCCTTTACGGGTGACTTCTTCGAAGTAACTGGCTAAGGTATAGCCTGCGGGCACGGGATAATCGGGAATCCGAGGTTCTCCCAAAATGTTGTAGTCTTCAATCTTCGCAGCAACTTCTAAGGTATTCGCGATCGCGACTTGCACCACGTCTTCCGGTAAGTGATCGCGAAATAACCAACTCATTTCCTCGGCGGATTTTAAATATTCCGTTCCGGTATACCGCAGGCGTTTCTCTTCACTGATTAATTTGCCTGTCTGGATGCAGAGTAGCGCATCGTGGGCCTCAACGTCATAGCAGGAAATAAAGTGGGAATCGTTCGTCGCCACCAGTTTGATATCTAATTCCTGGGCAATCCGCACAATCTCAGGATTGACGACCCGTTCTTCCGGCAAGCCGTGATCTTGGATTTCCAAGTAGTAATCATCCCCGAAGCGATCCTTATACCACTGGGCCACCCGCCGCGCCACGTCCCCCCGGCCTTGCAAAATCGCCTGGGGAATTTCGCCCCCTAAGCAAGCACTGGTGACAATCAGCCCTTCCCGGTACTGCTCTAAATAGTCTTTGTTAATGCAGGGCCGACCAAACATTCCCTTCCCTTGCTGCCCCTTCAGGTTGGAAATCGTAGTCAGCTTGACTAGATTCTTGTAGCCAATTTTATTTTTTGCTAGAACAATTTGGTGATATCGGGGTCGGCGCTCCTGTTTTGTAATGTCACCATTGATGATGTACATCTCATTGCCCAGAATGGGGCGAATCGGCTTGCCTTTGCAGACCTTGAGCATTTCGATCGCGCCGTACATCACACCGTGGTCGGTCAGGGCGATCGCAGGCATTTCCAGGTCGATCGCGCGATCGATCAATTCTGGTAACTGACTGGCACCGTCGAGAAGGCTGTAGTCGCTATGGATATGCAAACCGACAAAAGACATGGCGTTTCTCTGGACGTTTTTCTACAAGGTTGGGGCAGACTGAAACCCTAAAGCACTGCAAAGCTAGGGCCGCTCAAAGCACTTCCCTACCCCACATCCCTCTAGGACTCCACGAAGGTTGATCAGATTATAGTCACTATATGTAGTAGGTCAATAGTTTGATAGAACTATTGATAGTGTCTTGAAGGGGACTTTATGGGGAAGAATGACGGCCATTACCTAAGAATCCTGTGGCTGTGGATCCTTAAAGTGGTAGGAACCCAGCCAGAACAACCGACTCCTAATAAAAATAGTACTTTCGTATTAAAGTGCAGTCAACAATCAAGCGATGCAAATCAAGGCGGTAGGAAAGATGCAGTAAAAATGCAGTCTTAGTCTACTGCAAAATGGTAAGCAAACTGCACAGTGAGGTGTTTCGTTTAGGGAACCAAGTTCCTGTAGGATTGGGAAAGCCGCAGGAAGCAACTTCCTCGCATGGCTTGCTCTATCGTTGAGCTGTTCAACCGTTTAGCCTTGACTGGACACAGACTATGAATTCTGCGATCGCGCTCATTCAGACCGTCTTTCAAGCTCCACCTAAGCCCTTTGATCCCATTAACCACACGCTGAAGGGCTGGGCAGTATATTGTTTGCGCGATCGGGGGTTTAAGGTGGTCACGTTTTCGCCCAAAGCGGACTTTGTTGTCGCAAGCAAAGCTGGTGATCTCTTGTTCAAAGTCACCCAGGATCCTGAGGCAGTGGACTCAGATAAAGTGGGCTGGATTGTTGTGGCGCGATCGGGCGAGTCTGCCGAGGTAATTCCTCCAGCAGATACCTAAGGGAACAGCGCATAAATAAAATCCCAATTGGGTAGGGGTAGGAGAGTAAAAGGGTAGGAGGGTAGGAGAATGAAGAGGGGATATTATTTCTTTGCAAATCCCTAACCAGTCTTCGCAACCGACTGGCTCGTTAACTCTAACTGATTCGTTCACTTTAAACGATCGGAGCAGAGCAGTCCCTTTCTCTCCCGTGTCGCTGGGATGAAAGTTCCCCCACTGGGCAACCAAAACCTACAGACTCCGAAAGACTTGGGAGAAATACTGCTGGTACAGTTCGCAACTAGGAATAATTTGATGGGACTGAACCTGCACTAACCCTTTACTTTGGAGCTTAAAGGCTAAAATGGGCTCTAGGGAAATGGGGGTTTCCGACAGCACCAATTGTTTAAAGGCTTCCAGTAGTTCGGGGTATTGCTGTAGCTCAGATAACTGTTGCCGTAGGTAGGAACTATAAATGCCATCGGGGGATAGGGCAGAACTGACAAGTTGTTCTAGGCTAACCCGCTCAGTACTGAGGTAATAAATGGCTAAATGAGTTAGGTGTGTATTGGCTCCAACCAATTTAAGAACCTGTCGGGCGACTTCAGCAGAATTGGGTAGGTGGTAGCGCTGGGCCAGATCTTGCATTTGGGACTCGGTAAATCCTGGCAAATCGACCATTAATCCAGCATTAAAGGGCGACTGGGCTATGCTGAGGGGAACATACACTTCCGTGGAATGAATTAGGATCAACCGTAGTTTCTGCCAAAGTTCGCTGCGATCGTCGCCATAGCGTGCTTTTTCGTACCAAGCCCGCAAAATTGCAAAGAAATCAGATGCAACTTCGGGATATTCAAAAACTGCATCAATTTCATCCAAGGCTAATATCAATGGCCGATCTAATGCAGGTAATAAATAGGTCTCAAAGTAGTGGGTACAGTTGTAACTCGCCCCAAACAAGTCATCCCAGGACTCTCCCAGGCGGTTGGGCAATTCCAAATCCCGAGTCACAACTGCACAAAACCATTGCAAAAAGCGAGATAAATCCCTGAAAATGCTGGCATCAGCAAGACGTAGATTCAGCATTACTGTTGCGAACTGATTTTCCCGCGCTTGCATTAAGGTACGCGCTACCAAGGAAGTTTTTCCCATTTGCCGAGGAGCCTTCAGGCGAACCAGCCCTCCAGGTTGCAGAATCGCTTCGTAGCACAGCCCTTCGGCGGGCGATCGGGGAATGTAGAATGGCGAATCTACAGAGAGTTGGCCATTGGGCGGCAACAGGGGCCGTTGCGCGGTAACTGTGCTTTCAGAGTCGGTGTAGTCATCGGGATTCAGCACCAGGTCAAAGGCGCGGAAATAACAATCCAAGGTTTGGTGATCGACCGGAACTTTGCGGCCTCTAACCCGGGCTAAGGTATTGGAGCTCAACCCTGTGCGATCGCTAAGATCCTGAAGCGTATAGGGCTTTCCTGCATTGTCTTGCTGACTTAAGCGCATTTCTGCCGCCTGTAAACGTTGCCAACCTTTGGCACTAAGCAGAATACCTCGTTTACGTTTTGCGGGTTGATTTGACTGGGACATGTTGGTCAACATGAGAAGGCTTTTATTGGAGCATAATTATGGACAAAAATGATTGAACTGTTCTTAGACGAACAAATTCCACCCTCAAAAAGAAATAACTTAAGTCGTGATTCAGTGAGTATCTTGTTCCATAACGATGACTTACCCAGAAAACTTATAGATTACAGACTACTCTGTCAAGGAACTCTACGGATCAAAGAATAATCAGGAATCATGACAAAGAGTAAGTACCAATAGATAGAGGTATCCCGAAATTCAGTAGTATCACTTGATACAGTTCAGGTTGAATAGACTGTGCATTCTCCTTTGGGTGAAACCGATTAGGTGAAACGGATTGGGTGAAACGGATTCCTCCAAAACTAACTTCTCTAAAATCAACTTCTCTCAACGAGAGTCACTTTAGGTTGCAGAGAGAAGCTGCTAATGCTGTGTTCCTTGATTTTTCGAGGCTTACCTTGGTGCTGACGGTGTGTCCTATTCCTACCGAGAGTATCTCATACAGACAGATACTCTCTTATAGGGATACCAATAGTCTACTAGTTTATAATGCCTTAAGACTGTATTAAGACTGTCAGTGCACCAACTAAAGATCGATCGTGCCTGAATAGTTTGTGCTGTTGAGACGCTCTCCTGCCATCGTAAACGGCCC
Source organism: Alkalinema pantanalense CENA528 (assembly GCF_050753345.1). Lineage (NCBI taxonomy): Bacteria > Bacillati > Cyanobacteriota > Cyanophyceae > Leptolyngbyales > Leptolyngbyaceae > Alkalinema > Alkalinema pantanalense. Next base: position 6,842 of record NZ_JBLZFX010000039.1, read on the forward strand.
AAGTCGCTATCAATCCCAAGTTACTATCAATGAAGATACGAATCTTCCTGACGGGATTATGAAGTGACTAGTCCTCTACTACTTAGGGAACAGCGCATAAATAAAATCCCAATTGGGTAGGGGTAGGAGAGTAAAAGGGTAGGAGGGTAGGGGAATGAAGAGGGGATATTATTTCTTTGCAAATCCCTTAGTCCTCTACTACTAATCAGTGGGATAACAAGTCGTGATGCATGTCGTGATGCATAAGGAGTGGTGTACAAATAAAATCTGGTGGTGCCTGACGCAAAGGATAGGGAAAAATAACCTTAAGCTGACAGGCTCCTGCTACAAAGCTTTCGACGAAGCTCGATTATTCTCCATTCTCTAAGAAAGAGGACGTAGCATCTCAAGTGGCTAGGTAGGTGGATGAGTGAATGAATCGGGGATGTTATTTCTTGGCCAATCTCTAACAAATCGTGGAATTACAAATCGTAGAACTATAGTCATAGTCAATGAGCTTAAGACAGTGATATTGAATTGATTCATTGATGCGACAGATTCGATCCCCCCTAGCCCCCGCGCTACGCGCCGCTGCGCTAGAAAAAAGGGGGGATTCGGCTAAGTTCTTTCAAATTCCCCTTTTAAGGGGTAATTAGGGGGATCAGAAGTCTGGCAAGCAAAGATATGATTGTCCTCACAATTTTGGCTACAGCTATACAAGTTGCTTCTCAACGATAGACTGCTTTCAATCGCGACAAGGCTATTGATTGTTGAGATGGTTGCGTATTCTGTTCTGTTATCGTGAATTCCTTGTTTTTGGTTAATTCCCATTCATTTGCCGTTTCCATTAATTGAGCAATGCTGAAATTGGGTCTTCTTTGAGGCTTTCTATTAGGAAAAATTGAGCTATTTAGCCTATAGTCACTGAATCTATTATTAAGGATGATACGTTTCAAACTAGCTTGACTGGAGTTTTATCTGGTTTTTAAAATTCTATATAACGACATGCTGCCCGTGCTGTTGGAGAATATAGAATTATGATGAAGTTTTTTTTGGCGGTATTGATTCATTGAATTAATTAAGATAATGACTGCATTGCAAGTTGTTTCTAGGGAAAATCGATCGTACTGCAAATTCAGCGGTAGAAACCGCGCTGAAGAGCTTACTGTGGTCAAAGTTGCTAAGATAGATTGAAATTTGTCCCAGTCTCGTAAATCTCTTGTAAAAGGGAGAACTTGAAAGAATTGATTTACATTCCTTGTAAAAGAAGGTGAGTGATGTCAAAGATTTCAGAGGTTTCAGAGTTCTCTTTACTACCCTTTTCTTGTTCGATCGATATATACAGTCAACAGCACAACAGAATTTAGGCGTTATATCTGTTCCTTGTCGTTATGCAATCCGCCGTAGTTTTAGTAAAGTTCAAATTTTGAAATCAGTAGAAAGGGGGGAAGGCTTGAATTCTAAAGTGGGTTCCGATGGCTCAACCTGTATAGCTACCCATCTTATTGGATGTCTTAGTTATTAAGTTTACATAAGCCTAGACAAAAATACTTGCCATAGCAATGAGATCCCTCACTAGAATGCAAAGGTAAGAACTGCAACTGTTTTAGAAAGGATTGGGAAAATGGGGGGTCGTGCCAAGCAATGGGGAACAGCAGGATTAGTGGTTGTAACAATCCTAGGATGGCCTAGTGCAAGTCTCAGTCAGTCTACGCTTTCTGTGCGGGTGCAGAAGTGGCTCCAAGTCCAAGAGATTTCAGGGACGGTTACGATTTCCACCCCTAGAGGAACACGCCCCGCTAAAATTGGGGATCGCTTACAAGCAGTGGGTGACAGTATTACAACGGGGCAGCGATCGCGCGCCAAACTCTTGGTGGATACGGCGATTGGGACGATCGAAGTAGCGGAAAATACCAAGCTCCAAGTGCAAAATCTCAGTGCAGTGACTGATCAGGGACGGATTACTCGATTAGCCATACCCTATGGTCGGGCAAGGTTAAAGTTACGAAAATTTACGTCCCCCAATTCCCGGCTGGAAATTCAAACTCCTGCGGGTATCAATGGCGTTCGAGGGACAGAGTTTGGCTTAGCCATTCAACCCAGTGGTAAAACTGGCCTAGCCGTTCTAGAGGGAACGGTGTCCAGTGAAGCCCAGAGCCAAGAGGTCAGTGTACCGGGTGGGTTCCAAAGTTTTACGGTGCCTGGGGATGCTCCAGCCCCCGTAGTCCCACTTAGGGAAGATACCAATTTGAACTATCAACTGCAAAAATTAGTGAATAGAGGAATTCGGCGCATTAAGCTTGTAGGCCAAGTTGACCCAGTTAATTTTGTGACTGTCAACGGTACCCCCCTAGATACCGATCCAACTGGTCAATTTGCTGTGTTCTTTCCTGCCCCCTCCCATCTAAAAATTCAGGTTGTGGTCACAACACCACTGGGTACAGAAAAACGATATGACATCGCGCTTTAGGGAGTATATATGGCGGCTACTGCCGGGAGGGCTCACGGCAGTGACCATGGGGCTTCTTCTGGTGGTAGGTACAATCAAGCCTCTGGAATTGCTCAGTTACAACACGTTGTTTTGGCTGCGTGGGGAACGATCATGGGACGATCGCGTTGTGCTAATCACGATCGATGATGATAGTATTCGCCGTTTAGAACGATTTCCTTGGCGCAGACAATACTATGCTCAATTAATTGATGTGTTAACTAAGGGCAATCCGAGTGTGATTGCCTTTGACTTAATTTTTTCAGAATCCAGTCCTGATGATGCCCAGTTAGCAGAGGCGATGTTGCGCAATGGCCGAGTCGTTCTGGCCCAGGCAACGGATGCCAATGGCTTACCCCTTCAGCCAGTGCCTATTCTCCAAGAGTCGGCCATTGCGACAGGGCATTTGTTTGGGCAACCGGATCTCGATGGAATTACGCGCAAGGTGCCGCTTCAAGGCAAAGATGATTTAAGCCTAGGAGCCATGGCAACCCAAGTGTATAGTCTCGTTAATCAGCCCGTCGCACTTCCCGATCTGACCCAAGCGTTTTGGGTTAATTGGCCTGGATCAGTCCGACGATTGCAACAATATTCCTTTGTAGATGTGTTGGAAGGACAAGTTCCAGCCAGCACTTTTCAAGATAAGTTGGTTTTTATCGGGGTGACGGGAACGGGTTTTGACACGATGTTGACGCCCTTTGATCAGTCTCCTGCCACCACCGGGGTCTATCTCCATACAGCAGTTGCTTCCAATTTGCTCCAGGGCAATTCTCTGCAAGTCTATTTCGATCCGGTCTGGACTACGGTGTTGTTACTTTTAATGCCGGGATTTAGTTTGATTCTCAGTCTATGGCGAACAGAGATTCAATTGGCGATCGGCACAACTTGCTATGGTATGTGGATTATTACAGCATTGCTGTTACTGCATCACAATATTTGGATTCCTGTTGCGCTGCCCGGTAGTCTGTTTGTTGGCACAACGATCACAGTCGCGCTATGTGAGCGGCTGCGTATGAACTGGTTTTTACAACAACAGGTTCGATACATCTGGGAAGCTTATGTGCCTGATTTAATGCAGCAACGTCCTGATTGGCAGCCCGATCGATTGCTGTTGCCCTCTTCCCATCCCACCTCGATCCGCGCTGTAGTGCGCCTAGCTAACCTTGCGGAAGAATTGGGGCGATCACAATCTACCCAAAGTGTCATTTCTCGCAGTTTATCCGTTGGCCTAGTAGCGTTGGATATCAAAGGCAACATTTGGTTCTGTAATTCACTGGCTACTGAATGGCTTGGCGCTGAGGTTGGTCAAAATCTTGAGGCGGTTTTAGTGCCTAGTTGGTATAGTGCAGATCAGTGGCATCAAGATGTTTGGTTCCTTTGTCGGGGCCAATCCATTGAGGTGCATGAGGTGGAGTACCGCGATCGTTACTATAGTCTCACGCTACAACTTTTGGAATATAAACAATCTAAAAAGGTCACTGATTTTGCATTTATGCCTCCACAGGGCTTGTTATTGGTGATTGAAGATATCAACGATCGTAAACAGGTAGAGCGTAATCTCGAAAAGCAAGTTCAAGAATTAGAACGCATCAGCCAACTCAAGGATGATTTTCTGAGTACGGTATCTCACGAACTCCGCACACCTATTACAAATATGCGGTTAGCCATTCAAATGCTAAAAGTGGCACAATCTGATAAACAACGACAACAGTATCTAAGCATTCTAGAACAGGAATGTCACCGAGAAAGGGATTTAATTAATGATTTATTGGATCTACAACGCTTGGAATTAGGGCAAAATATCGTAGATCTGACTTCGTTAAATCTCAGCATATGGCTGCCCGAAATTGTGGATTCCTTTGAAACACGGACTCGTACCCGGCAACAACATTTATCCTGCTATGTTGAATCTGATATTCCTGAGATTTTTACGGAGGCCAAAAGTTTAGAACGAATTCTAGTCGAATTAATTAATAATGCCTGCAAATATACGCCACCTTTGGGAGAAATTCGAATTTTTGCTCGGCGACTAAACGGCGATCGCGTATTGATTTCAGTCCGGAATACGGGTGTAGAAATCTCACCGCAGGATCAAGAGCAGATTTTTGAAAAGTTTTACCGAATTCCCAAGGGCGATCGCTGGCAGCAGGGCGGAACGGGCCTTGGACTCGCGTTGGTCAAACGCTTAATCAGTCATCTTCAAGGCTCTATCCAAGTGCAAAGTGATAATTTGGTGACTGAGTTTACGATCGAACTCCCCATCAGTTATACCTGAACCATACAGGAATTGAGGTTCAAAGGGCGCGGACAGGGCAGTTTGAGGTTTACTGAAAATTAACAATAGCCAATTTTTGGAATGGGTCATGACAGAAAACTCGATGCTAGAAAACTCGATGCCAGAAAACTTCGTGGATCGAATGGTTCGGAGCCAAGCGTGGTTGAATGCAATCTGCTATCAGCGTCTGCGGCGACAACAACTTCGCCACAATAATCTGCTCCCGTTGAATCAGCATGATCCGTTTCTCAGAGGACAGACAGAGACTCAAGAACATTCCCAAGAGCTGGCCCAAGAGCGTCCCCAGAGTTGGCCCCCTAGGCTTTGGGCCGTTCATCAAGGACTCGAAGAAATCAAGCAAGAAATTAAACAAATTAATATGCTACTGGAGTTCCATACCCAAGATGTGCATTCCACGGGATTAAGGGAATTTCAGTTCCTGTTTGATCGAATACTGGCCCATTTGTGTGGATGCTTACAGGAATTAGCGATCGAGCTACTCCGCTTGGTATCGTACCTAGAAACCAATCCCTCCATGAATGTCATTTCCCAGGCTTGGTAAACACCTAGTCCTTGACACCCCTAATCGAATTTAGGATGTACTTGATTGGCAAGAGGTTGTCCCTGTTCAAATTGAGTGATGTTAGCAAGGGTTGTGTCTGCAATATTTGAGAGGGCATTGCGCGTAAAGAATGCCTGGTGCGCTGTGATCAAAACATTCGGAAAACTTTGGAGCAGTTGGAAGGTATCATCTTGAATAATTTCATCGGAAAGATCTTGAAAAAATAGATTTTCCTCTTGTTCATAGACATCAATGCCCAGATAGCCAATGCGACTAGATTTGATGGCGTTAATCACTGCATCGGTGTCCATCAAGCCTCCCCGACTGGTGTTAATTAACATGGCTCCAGGTTTAAGGGATTGTAGCGAAGTTTCGTTAATCAAATGGTAGGTATCGGGCGTTAACGGACAGTGGAGGGAAATGATATCGGATTCGGCTAGGAGGGTAGAAAGGGCCACGTAGCGCGTTCCCAATTCCAGGCAGGCCGGACTTTGGTAGAGGTCATAGGCCAAGAGGTGACAGCCAAAGCCCTGCATAATTTTGGCGAAGCATTGACCAATTTTACCGGTTCCAATGATGCCTACTGTACTGCCATGGAGATCAAAGCCCAGTAAGCCTTCCAGGGCAAAGTTATCATCCCGTACTCGGTTATAGGCTCGATAAATTTTACGATTGAGTGCCATAATCAGGGCAACTGCATGCTCTGCAACGGCGTAGGGAGAGTAGGCCGGAACCCGGACGACGCTCAGACCCAGTTGGTGAGCCCGATCGAGATCAACATGGTTAAATCCCGCCGATCGTAGGGCTAGCAATTCCGTGCCTTGGGCTGCCAAAACATCTAATACGGAGGCACTGAGGGTATCGTTAATAAAAGCACAAACGGCAGGAAATCCCGCTGCTAGAGGAGCCGTTTCTGGGGTTAGTCGAGGTTCAAAAAAAACAAGGTCATGGTGGTGAGGTTGATTAGCTGCGGTCAAAAACTGGCGATCGTAGGAATGGCTACTGAAGACAGCTACTTTCATGTAAAAACCCCTTTATCAACCGATGCTTAATAGTCTTTAGGATAGCGAGGGATAGCCGGAAGTTCTGCTGACGTTAAACATTTTGGGTGGGAGCGTTCGTATTTCTGCAACAAGCAGCTATCTGGTTCGGCTTGAAACAGGTTTTTATTGGGATTTTGGTACCGTAGACTCGTTCTGTCTATTCAGCCAGCAGTGTCTATCGTTCTTCGTGATAGGAATGGATTCATTCCAAAACTAAATTACAGCATTTTCATTGACAATGAGTGTTTTTTGGGTTGCATTTAACGTAGCATTAATCCCGATCGGTAATACAGCATTCTCTCGAACGTGACCGAACATGAGGTTGTAGAGGGTGGGTTTACCGAGGGAACTGAATCGATCGCGCAATACATTTTCCAAGCTTAAGGTTTGCACAAAGGATGGCTGAAATTCCTTGGGGTAACAGTCCACAAAATGCCCTAGGGCAATGCCTGCTGCGTCTTGCAGCTTGCCAGCCAGCCACAATTGGGTCAACATCCGATCGACGCGATAGGGTTCTTCACCGATTTCTTCAATGAACAAAATTTTGCCGCGCGTGTCGGGTTCGTAGGGTGTGCCTAGCAGGTTCGTTAACAGGGTTAAATTGCCCCCGATGAGTGGCCCCGTGGCTTCTCCGGGAACGATCGTGACGAGGCGATGGTTCCGTTCTACTCCATCGGCGGTCGGCGGTTTGGCGATTTCCCCGATCGTGGCGGTGGACATGATCGCACGTTTGAAATGGGCGATCGCGTAGTCTCCCACCCCCGTTAAACCGGACGATCCATGGAAGGTGATCACCCCCGTTTTTTGGTAAATAGCGAGCAGCAAACTGGTGATATCGCTGTGGCCAACGATGACTTTCGGGTGGCGACGGATCAGGTCGTAGTCCAAGTAAGGCAGGAGGCGGCAGCAACCGTAGCCCCCGGAAAAGGTGACAATGCCGCGAATATCGGGGCGGCGAAACATGTCATTAATGTCTGCCGCTCGATCGCGATCCTGGCCTGCTAAATAGCCATACTGATCGTTAATGTGTTGACCGAGGATCACTTGGAAACCATACTGCTCCATAGTTTCCTTCGCTAGTTGAATGTCTTCAGGTTCGTAGGCATTGCTCGCAGGGGCAACCATACCGACCCGATCGCCCCGTCTCAGCACTGGAGGTTTCTGCCCAGAGGGGATTATGGAAGCTATTTGAGCCTGGGCTCGTACTTGCCCAAGACTTGTAGCAACCAGGGTGGAACCGAGACCCAACAGGGTTCTACGGGATAGAGAAAAGGGATTCGAGAAAGGCATGAATGCGATAGGGGAACAGCGGATTAATAAAGTCCTAATGTGGATAAAAGTCCCAATGGGGATGGGGCGGTGGGGGTGGTGGATGAATCGGGGAGATTATTTCTTAGCAAAGCCCTAGGAATGCTTGTTAACAAGATTTTCAGGGATGGGTGGCTTGCAATTCATCCATTGCTGCTATGACATGGGTGGCATACATCAAGGCTGGTCCACCTCCCATGAAAACAGTGACTCCCAGCATTTCCAAAATTTCTTCTTGGGTGGCTCCGGCTTTGAGGGCTGAACTGGTATGAAAGGCAATACAATCATCACAATGGGTTGCCACCGAAATGGCTAGGGCAATGAGTTCCTTCGTTTTGCTATCCAAAACTCCCGGTGTGGACGACGCTTTACTCAGGGCATAGAAGTTTTTCATCACTTCTGGCAAAGCATTGGAAAGTTGTCCAGTATAGCTCCTGACCGTTTTCATGCGATCGCTGTAAGAGGATTTCGTCGTCGGTTCTGTCATGGTTTTTCAGCGCATAATGTCAGCCGTTCCTTTATCCTAGAAATGAAATCCAGATTGTTGTGTAATTCCTTAAAAATTTAACGATCGTGCGTTGGATCGTCTCAGGGGGACAAGGGATGTACGCGCTTGATTCTAGGAACTTTATTAGAGAATTCCCTATAAATCTCTTTTAAGGTTTGTACATGACGCGATCAAGCATTCTCCTAACTTAGAGCCTAGCGTGATACCTATCCCCCCGAGCGTTATACTCAGAGCAGTCGTGGATAACGTTTTTTCCTATACCCTTTCCCAATCTCTCTATGCTGTCCTCTGAGTTGTCTGCTGATGCGTTAGATGTCATTGAACTCCAAGTAGAGTCTTCAGGACAGCGATTGGATGTTTATTTGGCCGATCGTATTGCAAATCTATCCCGATCGCGATTCCAAAAATTGATTTCAGAAGGTTGCGTTCAGGTTAATGGACAAATCTGTACGGCTAAGAAAGTGATGGTTCAACTGGGGGATCACCTCACGATCACCATTCCCCCCACGGAGCCTTTAGAGTTACAACCTGAAGCAATCCCTCTAGAGATTCTTTACGAAGATAGTTCATTGATTGTGATCAATAAGCCAGCGGGAATGGTCGTTCATCCTTCGATCGGTCATCTAAGCGGTACCTTGGTAAATGCTATGTTAGCTCACTGTGCTGCACGGGGAGAAACGCTACCGGGAATCAATGGGATTCAACGTCCCGGCATTGTGCACCGCTTGGATAAAGATACTACTGGCGCGATCGTGGTGGCCAAAACTGAACAAGCCTTGCAACATTTGCAAGATCAATTTCGTGAAAAGACCGCCCGGAGAAGTTATGTTGCGATCGTGTATGGTGCGCCCAATGCCGATTCTGGTACGGTGGATGAACCGATCGGGCGGCATCCTAGCGATCGGCAAAAAATGGGCATTGTACCCGAAGATCGGGGTGGTCGCCGAGCTGTCACCCACTGGTCAGTTAAAGAACGGCTGGGCAATTTCACATTCATGGACTTTGAGTTGGAAACGGGCAGAACCCACCAAATCCGAGTTCATACGGCGCATATTGGGTATCCGATCGTGGGCGATCCGGTTTATGCGTCTGGCCGCAAAGCGATCGGCGTGAACCTACCAGGACAAGCCCTCCACGCATGGCGCTTACGCTTGCAGCATCCGGTTACCGCTGACTGGATTGAAGCGATCGCACCCCTGCCGGAGTCCCTCACCAAGTTACTAGAAGTTCTACGAAAACGCTGTTAGAGAGCCTGCAAAGGATGGAGTGTGTTCACCTCGCTGTGTTCAACTAGAAGTAATTCAGCACTCTACAGGCAGGATAGTGGGATTAGCAATCTGTGCTTGAATTTGCTGAAGTTCTTCCAGTGCCGCGATCGTCACCGTCTCCAGATCCCGATCGACGATCGGTTCGCTCCACTTATCCAACGGATTGAAATCCACGACAGCGTTCCCTAACTGTAGACCCACGGGTTCCAGATGTTTCCCTTTCAGGGTTTGAAAGAGGCCATTCGGTTGTTTTTGTAGCAATCGATCGCGGGTTGCGATCGCGAGTTTATCTGCATCAAAGGTAATCAAACGAGTTAAGTTAAACGACTGGCTCCGATCGATGAGCTGATAGGTTTGTTCCACCGTCGGTAAAACTTGGAGGCCAACGGTCTGAAAGGCGCGCTGGAGCAAGGGCAGTGGAATCGCGGCGTTTAAATCCTGAATGACGGGGGCTAGAAGTAAGGAGGCTTGATCGGTAATGCCGATGGGGATGGCCTCGATCGATAGCTGGGCACAGGCTGGCAATTGTTCTAAGCGTTGGTTTAAGCGTTGGGCCATGTGTTGCAAGCGATAACGGATCATCTGCGTTTCAGTTTTGGCGTCAGCGATCGTTGCCATATTCTGCAACACTTTCTCTGAACCATCATTCAGGAGTTCTAGTAATGCAATATATTTACACCCCAAGCTATGCCCAATCCAGCAATAATTAGAGGCTGCTAAATAGGGGCGATAGTCGTAGGCTCGATCGCTGTTGGAATCCGGAGTGTCTGATAAGTCTTCTGTTAATTCTGCTAATTTCTCAATAATGCCTAACCGGACTGCATAGTGTTCTTCTAGCAAATCTAAGGCGACATCCCAATGGTTAAAGGTAAACCGGAAAGGCAGAGCAATAATTGTATATCCAGCCTGAAAAAGCTGCTTTAGGAAATACTGATAACTTACTGTGGGAAACGAACCAAAGAATGCCCCTCCAATGAATTGGATCACTCCCTTGGGATAGGGATGAATTGCAACCCAGCTAGAGGAAAATAGCTGGAACTGTGGCTCGATCGATACGGAGTTATCCATCGTCATATTTAGGAATGTTACGCAACTTATGCATAGGAAAGATTTTTCCATATTGGCATTCATGAAAATTTAAGGAATCACCCATGCGGGTACTGCCAAAGGTTTCGATCGACGACGAAACTAAGAACATCCCGGATGGCGTTACCCGAAACGAAAAACGAAAGACGACCCATCCAGTTATTTATCTAATCTTGGAGATTGACAAGAATGGCTATTTCCTCAGTCGTGTCTAATTATGAATTGCTCGTTAAGCCCCTCGTACAGCCAGATGCCGATATCCTGGGTGCCGGTCGCACAATTATTCAAGGGTATTTCCTAACCATTACGAATCTCAATACTAGTGTTGCTGCACGGTTGCGGCTCAACTTTCGAGCACAATCGGTTGATTTAAATAGTCAGCCTCTATTAGCTTTTCTTGATGCCAATGGCACTAATAGCTTGCTCGTACCCACCCTATCGGGCGCAACGAGCCGCACCTATACGTTTACGATCGAACCTGGCGATACGGGATTATTTATCCTACAACCGGACGTCACTCAAAAAAGTGTCGTAGAAAATGCCAATGTAGAAGTTCGAGGCTATGCAACGCTGTCCCTGGCGACGCCCTTCGGTTCCAATAGCTTTAACCTACTGGTTACGCCGCAACAACGGGGAACCTTCCTGCCCAAGGGTTATACCGTTCCCCCAGTGCCCCCTGCGCCTGCTGCCCGCACCCGTGAAGACTTTGACCAACTGGCCTATGGCTTGCCCACAGCAACTGGTGGTTCCCAAATCACCTTGGCACAGATCAACTTCCCGATCGGGCGTCCCCCGATTCTCTCTCCGGAACTATTGGAATTGGATCCCGATTTGCTGCGTCAAATCCAGGAAAATCCAGCTTTGCTGACCCGTCCAGGGGTGGATTCTGTGCGCATGGCTCCTGCTGTTCCCGCAGATAGTTTGCAACAGGCTCTTAATCTGATGACTGAGCGCATTGAAGGTCTAGAAGTTCTCATGGCGAAGCAAGTGGGTCAGCCGACTGTAGCGAATGGCACTGTTGCAGTGAAGTAATGGGCGATAGAATCCTTTTTAGGATCATCCCTTGGATCATTCCTAAGTCAGCCCAACCGAATAGCCTCTAATACAAATCATCCGACAATGGTGCCTAGCATTTTTAGTTTATTGAAAATGCTAGGCTTTTTATTGATCTATTTACATTGATGATTATGGTTCAAAAATTACTTTTAAATAATTGAGTTCAGGATCACTATTGCCTGTGATAACCCCCCCGATCGCTTGAATGTGTTTCAAGTAGTCGATCGCCGATTGGGTAATTAGTTCTCCTGGCATTAGCACTGGAATTCCCGGTGGATAGGGACAGACTAACTCCGCACTGGGGCGACCGATCGCGTCCGTAATCGCACAGGATTGACTAGGTGCAAAGAAGGCATCGCGGGGGGAATAGGTTGCTTGGGTTTGAAGACTCGTGATGGGGAAGATAGGCAGCGATCGTGCGGTCGCGTTCTGGGCAGCGTTCTGGACCGCGTTCTGGGCAGCATCGCGACATCGTTGGGACAGGGTTTCTAAGGCGGCGACGAGACGATCGATATCCTCGGGAGTGTTGCCGTGGGTCATGATGAACGTCAGGTGATGCATCGCAGGTAACTCACAGGTGACGCCCAGTTCTTGATGCAGGATCTCATCCGCCGCAAACCCATCAATCCCTAAGCCAGTCACGATTACCGTTAACCTTGTGGCATCTAGGGCAAAACATCCTGGAGTCGTAGCGCGATCGCTACCGAGAACCTGAAGTCCCGGAATTTGGGCAATCCGCGATCGAGCGTCATTTGCAAGGTCAATCGTGCGATCTAGTAACGCTTCTCCTTGGGTCGCCATCTGCATCCGGGCTGCATCTAAGGATGCCAGTAGGAGGTAGTTCGGACTGGTGGACTGCACTAGTTGTAATGCTTGGGCAATCCGATCGGGTGACACACGATCGCCCTGTAAATGCAGCATGGATGCCTGAGTCAGCGCCGCTAGGGTTTTGTGGGTGGACTGTACCACTACATCTGCGCCTGCTTTGAGGGCTGAGATCGGGAGCGCGGAATGGAACGCAAAATGGGCACCGTGGGCTTCATCTACAATCAACGGCAATGCAAATTGATGAACGATTTTAGCAATGGTTGCAATATCGCTACAGGTGCCGTAATAGGTAGGAGAAACTAGCAAGACAGCCTTACTAGCTGGATTCGCTTCTAAAGCCTGCGCGATCGTGCTAGGGGCAACTCCATGGGCAATGTCCAAGTCAGCATCATAGTCCGGTAAAATAAAGACCGGAATTGCGCCCGCTAAAATCAATCCAGAAATCACCGATCGATGGACATTGCGCGGCAGAATCACTTTATCCCCCGGTCGGCAGGTGGCTAAAATCGCAGCTAGCAATCCTGCTGTTGAACCGTTCGCTAGAAAATACGTCCGATCGGCTCCAAAGGCTTCAGCCGCTAACGCTTGGGCCTGTTGAATGACCCCTTCTGGATTGAATAGATTATCTAATTCTGGCAGTTCCGGCAAATCTGCACCAAAAGCCGCATCCCCTAAGAACGATCGGAATTCAGCCGAAACCCCCTTCCCCCGCTTATGACCCGGTGTATGGAAGGGGGCGTAGCTCCGGCCTGCGCACTGCTGTAACTGCTCCACTAAGGGCATGGACGTTTGATCGGGACGCGATGGGTGGTTGAATGAGTCAACCGACTCTTGAAAGGCTTCAGACATGAACAAGAGACAACAGGCATAAACCTGTTCATCTTACGCTGAAGGTGCACTGGTTGCGGGGGAAGGTATCTTGAAAATTCGTCCCCAGGCACTTTGTGGCCCATCCACAAAGAAAATCCGATCGAGTAAGCTCCAGGAATAGAAATCGTATTCTCCACCGACTCCCACGTCATATTCATCATTGGCTCCCAACCGCGTTCCATAGGGATCATGGATCAGAAATCCTTTATCGTTGACCCCTACAATGCAAATGATGTGACCCGAACTTTTGTAGGCCATGCCTGCGGGTACTGGAATCGATTTTTGGAGTTGTTCAGTGATGATCTCTCGGGTCAAATCCATACGCCATTCGGAATCAAGGCCAAATTCCTGTTTGATGCAAGCGGTATGGGCATCGTGGTTGGTGGTATCCCCATAGGAATTGAGGAGGTAGCCGTAGTAACTTTCGGGTTGCTCATAGCCCATTTCTGCGGCTTTCTGACTGAGTAATCCCTTCAGAAGATAATTTAGCGCCATCGCATGGGCAGTCAGGTTACACTGCCGCCATCCTGGCCCAAAAAATTCTTCGGCATTATCGATTTGGTAATAGTGAGGAACAGATAGACGAATTTCTTGCATAGAGCGTCTACTCCCGGAATCGCAAAAAAGTATGGGCTACTGGCCTGGAGTTTAACTGGTCTAGAGTTTAACTGGTCTGGAGTTTAACTGGTTTGGATCTGAATGGGGCTAGAACTGCATGGGGCTGGAACTGGTGCTCAGCTTCAAGGGGGGCTGGTTGGGGCTTAGCTAGATTGGGGCTTAAAGTTTTTCACCCATTGGATAAATTTAGGAATTTTGTCGCCATTCAGATTGAGAACTGGAATATCAGCGGTATCTTTGACATCCCCAGGATTGAAATACATCACTGTCCGCTCCGATCGCCCTAGCCCATAGGCCGCGACCATCTGTTTGGCCAATTTACAAGTGACGTAAAATTGCCCCATCTCGATATTGCCATCATCGGCTCGGTAGTTCCAATACACCCCTTCAAACTTGGGCCGATCGCTGCACCATTGGGCATGGGTAATTTCGATCATTTTGGCAATGTGGACATCGTAGCGCCGCAGTTTGCCCCCATAGGCGGAAACGGTTGTATCCCGATCGGGCACCGTAAAGATGGCTGTCCGATGGGTAAAATCACCTGCTGCACTGTTAAAGGAAATTCGCGTAATGGGAACTGCTGTATCTGCTTGAACCCTGGGAACTGCTGGGCCCGCTTGAACCGCAGGCGTGATCCCAAGGGTCAGTAGCGCAGTGACAGCAAAAATGGAGCGAGGCAACTGTGGCATAGGGATGAATGTTGGAGAAGACTGGGCATTCTGCGATCGTGCAGACAATATCAGAATTCCCATGGGGTGATCTCTAGTAACAACAGCCTGCCATATCTAAATTTCGGAGAGGATAAATTTTAATTACAATGCTCTATTGATGTTGATAATCAGCTTTAAATCTTAACCCGTTGGACAGCTAGCGGGATCTGGCCCATCGAGGGTTAGATTGCTTGATGCAATTTTGGGTGTATTGCCTTTATATTTCAGACGCCTAGGGGATTGGAACTGAACCACCAGCGATCCATGTAGCCGATAGTGCTTCCGCTTGTTGCAATACATTTTGAACGGCAGCAGCTTGAAGATCCGGAGGGTAGCCGTACTGTCGCAGAATGCGCTTAACGGTTTTGCGGAGTTTGGCGCGGGCACTTTCGCGATGGGCCCAATCCACGGTGACGTTGGCTTTCAAGCTCATGAGTAGCTCATGGGCGATGATTTTGAGGCTGTCGTTGCCCATTACCTCAACCGCACTTTCATTCTCGGCGAGGGCATCGTAAAAGGCGATTTCATCGGCGGAAAGCCCCTGTTCATCCCCTCGTTGTCGGGCGGTGCGGATGTCTTTTGCGATCGCAATTAATTCTTGGATGACTTCAACGGTGCTGATCGCGTTGGTGTGGTATCGCGCGATCGCTTGCTCTAGGCGTTCGGAAAACTTTTTCTCTTCTGTGACGTTGGTGCGGGTACGGGAATGGATCTCGTCATCCAGTAAGCGTTTCAGGGCTTCTAGCGCCAGGTTCTTCTTCTTCATTTGCTGAATTTCCAGCAGGAAGTCATCGGACAGGATGGAAATGTCTGGAGAAGAGAGTCCGGCAGCGCTGAGGATATCGACGATCTCCGTGGAGACGACGGCCCGATCGATGATTTGTTGGACGGCGAATTCCCGGTCTGCGGCGGACTTGCCAGGGGTGGTCGAGGATTTCACCAGGGCGGCGCGGATGGTTTGGAAGAAGCCGACCTCATCGCGAATTTGGCGGGCTTCATCGCTGGCGGCGGACAGGGCAAAGGCTTTGGATAGTGCCAGCACTGCATCTTGATAGCGGCGGTGAGCCTGCTTTTTGGCATTGTCGTCGGTTTCTTGCTGGGCGGCTTGGTGTTGTTGTTCTAGAATCCATTCGATCGCTTCAGCCATCACGACTAGCCGTTCTTGGGGGGTACCCGCTAACCCATGCTGGTAATCGAAACCGTGAAACATGGCTCGAACGACATCATATTTTTCTAGCATCAGGGCGATCGCCTGGGCTTCGTCGATGCCTGCCTGTTGCTGGTCTTGGGCGGAGTAGTCCCGTAGGGCTTCTTTCAACCGCTGGGCCACGCCGATATAGTCTACGACTAAGCCAGCGGGTTTATCGCGAAAGACGCGGTTAACGCGAGCGATCGCCTGCATTAAGCCGTGGCCTTTCATGGGTTTATCGATATACATGGTGTGCATTGAAGGGGCATCAAACCCGGTGAGCCACATATCCCGCACGATCACCAGTTGCAGGGGATCGTTGGGATCTTTAACCCGCTTAGCCAGCAGATCGCGGCGGGCTTTGGTGCCAATGTGCGGTTGCCAGTCTTGAGGATCGGAGGCGGAACCTGTCATGACGATTTTGATCGTCCCTTCGTTATCGTCGGGGGAATGCCAGTCGGGGCGGAGGGCAACAATCTGGTCGTAAAGCTTGACGCAGATCGCCCGACTCATGCAGACAATCATGGCTTTACCGCTCAGCGCCGAGACGCGGTTTTCAAAGTGAGTGACCAGATCGGCTGCGACCAGCTTTAACCGGGCTTCTGCTCCGACTAGGGCTTGCACCGTTGCCCATTTTTGATTGATCTGTGCCCGTTCCGATTGTTCTTCGTCTTCAAAGAGTTCTTCGATTTCTGCGTCAATCTGGGGCTTTTGGGCTTCGGGGAGTTCGATGCGGGCGAGGCGGCTTTCGTAGTAGATGGGGACGGTTGCGCCATCTTCCACGGCTCGGCTGATGTCGTAGATGTCGATGTAGTGGCCGAAAACGGCGGGAGTGTTGACATCGGTGGCTTCGATCGGGGTTCCGGTGAAGCCGATAAAGGAGGCGTTGGGTAGAGCATCCCGCAGATATTTGGCGAAGCCGTAGGCGATCGCGCCGCTGGTTTGATCGACTCTGGCTTTGAACCCGTATTGGCTGCGGTGGGCTTCGTCGGCGATCACGATCACGTTGCGCCGATCGCTCAGGATGGGATAGGTGCTTTCTCCTTTGGCGGGGGCGAATTTTTGGATGGTGGTGAAGACCACGCCGCCGGAGGCACGGTTGAGGATGGCCTGTAGGTCTTCGCGGCTGTCGGCTTGTTGGGGGGTTTGGCGAATCAGATCGCGGCACATCGCAAAGGTGCCAAACAGTTGATCGTCGAGGTCGTTACGATCGGTGATGACGACGATCGTGGGGTTTTCGAGTTCGGGGCGGCGCACGAGTTGGCCCGCATAGAAGGCCATCAGGAGGCTTTTGCCAGAACCTTGGGTATGCCAGATGACGCCTGCTTTACGGTCTTTTTGGGTGGCGTGGAGGGTGCTGATGATCGCTTTCTGGACGGCGTGGAACTGGTGGTATCCGGCGATGATTTTGCGGATCCCGGTGCTGGCGTCACCAAAGACGGTGAAGTGTTGGATCAGGTTCAGCAAGTGGTGTTTGGTCAAGACGCCCTCGATTAGCGTTGCCATTTCGGGGGTGCCGGGTTTGGCGATTGCGGTGCCGTCGATCGTGCGCCAGGGCATGAATCGTTCGAGGTCGGCGGTGAGGGAGCCAATGCGGGCGGTGAGGCCATCGGTGGTGATCAGGAGGGCGTTGGTGCGGAAGAGGGCGGAGATTTGGGTTTTGTAGGTTTGCAGTTGGTTGTAGGCGGCGGCGAGGGTGGCGGTTTCGGTGCCGGGGTTTTTGATTTCGATGACGGCGATCGGGAGTCCGTTGATAAAGACCACGACATCGGGACGGCGTTTGTGGCTGTTTTCGATGACGGTGAATTGGTTGAGGACGAGCCAATCGTTGTTGTTGGGGTTGGCGAAGTCGATCGCGTAGACTTTATCGCCGCGAATGGTGCCATCTTCGGCGTAAAATTCCACATCGATTCCTTCGACGAGGGCTTGGTGCAGGCGGCGGTTTTCTTCGATCAGGTTGGGTTTTTCGGTGGCGATCAGTTTTTTGAAGGCATCGTCGCGGGCTTCGGCGGGGATGGTGGGGTTGAGGCGATCGAGGGCATCCCGGAGCCGTTGGGCGAGGATCGTGTCAGCGTAGGATTCCCGTTCGGGTTGGGAACCGTCAGGATTGGTGACGACACCCGCAAGATGAGCATAGCCGAGGTGTTGCAGTTGCTCTAGGAGCATTTGTTCAATGTCGGCTTCAGTGAGGTAAGACATGGTTTATTTTTCTGACCGTGCTGATATTTTCACTGAGTCAGCATCCACTTCAGGATACCCAGAATTTTTGGGACGGGCATTACGGGATAGAAGGTTAAATCAACGGTGACGATGTTGTTTTCTAGTTTAAGAAATTGCCACAGTTTGCCACTGGTGACTGAGCCATAAATGGTGGAAATGGGTTGTTCTTGTTGTTGGTTATAAATTTGGGCGGCGACCATTTCGGCGATGCATTGACCTAGACCTAATTCTAATTCTCCGCGTTTGGCTTCAACGATCATGAGTATGGGTGCTTCAATGGTTAATCGACTTTCCGATCGACTAAATAGGAAGTCACAGAATCCATTGAGTCCCCGATCGCGGTCGATATCAAATTCTTCACCAGAAAAGAGTTGTACGGGTTGGTTGGCTAGTTTTCTGGCTTCTAGCAAGATGGGACTGACTAAGAGTTCTGAAAGTGCTTTTTCGGTGCGGGCGGCTTGGGCGATGGGGAACCATTCGGCTAGGATGCTTGCCATTTCGGGGGAGGGTTCGACGGGTGAAATGTTTTCACAGAATGGTGCATCTTTGACTTTTAGTTTGAATAGGTCTTTGACTGAGTTTAGGGTGAAATTGTTGTATGCCATTGTGGTTAATGAGGGGTCAAGTGTTCGGTGGTTTGTTACTAAATTTTTTCTATGATTTTCTCAGCGTCTTTGACCCGAATTTCGCCGGACATGAGCTTAGGCAAGAGGCGATCGCGGGTTTCAGATAAGATTAAATTTTGTTGACTATTTGTATCTAAAAATTCTTGAAAAGAAGCAACATATTCTTCAAATTTTTGTAGAAGAGTATGAGGAGGACAGGGAAAGCTGTAGGCTTGAACTTTTTTAGGTGATGTGTGTTTAACAGATGTACCGGATGCACTTGCAAGCACTTCACAACGATAACTATCAGTTTTAAGCAAGTAGTATAAGTACATTTTGCTAATTAGACTTTGAGGCAGGAAAATAACTTTTCCTAGACGCTGGTTATGTAAATATTTATACTTTGAAGCTTTTGGAATCAAAGCAGGATACCCAAGAGTATCACCAGCTTTGCTTAAGTCAGTCATTGTTATCAATAGGTCGTTATGCTCCAAGATGTAATCATCTGGGATTTCTCCAAGATAATATTTAAATTTATCTGCTTTAAAACCACCTCCAATGGCAAAATTACCTGGTGTAAGTAGAATATCTCCGGGTGGTTCTGTTCTAAAAAATTCTCCTTTAAATGCATAACCATGCTTTATTTCTATAAAATCCCCCAATTTTTTAATCTCCCACCCCTCCGGTAAGTCTGTCTCCTCATCGATCGCGTCTGGAAACAGCGACCACAACGACTCCGGCAGATAGGCAGCACGTCCCTCCTGTTTAGCGCGGGTGGGGCCAAAGTCCACAAACCAATCCTTGAAGATCGCCCTAGCCATTGCCTCCAGGGTTTCGTTCATCCGCCGATTCAGTTCGATTTTGTTGTCGAGGGAAGAGAGGATAGATGCGATCGCTTTTTGTTCGTAAAGTGTCGGCGGGAACTTAATTTGGGCAGTATGTAAATGATTTCTATTTAGTCCTGGAACAGCCGCCTTATCAGAGTAAGCAGAAAAATCTAAGGATTTTAGAAAATAGGCAATAAATCTAGGATGATTACCTTTGAAATCTTTTACATATAAAGTAGTGTTTAGAGGCCAGAAATCATCTGTGATGTAGTAAACTTCCCCTAACGTTCCGTATCGGCCAGTTACTACACCTGGACTCTTGACCATCGGCTCACAGTGAAAATCAGTGATGCCGGAAGAAGAAACTATGGGGAATGAGCCATTTCGTCTTCTCTGTTGGGGTAGATCGTAGCCACGCTTCAGTTCAATTACATTGCCTAAGGTCGTATCTTTCCACTCACTCATCGATCGTCACCTCGCCCAACTTCTCCTGAATCAGCACTTTTTTTCTTACGGGTCGTTCTCAGTTTTGTTTGCGTCTCAATTTCTTTAATCTGTCCGATCGCTTTACCAAACTCTCGATCCACAGGTTGGGGCTTTGCCAATTGCGCTGTGTGGAACTTTTCATATTCCCCTTCCGCCCTCAGCTTCGCCACCTCTGCCGAAATCTTGCCCGCATGGGTCAAAATCTCCCGATCCGATAACTTCAAAAAATCATCCAGCTTAGCGATCCAATCGCTCATATGCATCGGTTGTTTATTGAGAGCTTGCAACTCCGCAAACTCCAGATACGCCGTCACAATCCGATTCAACGCCTCCAACTCTTCCCCATTCAAATAATTCTTAGCAATACTCACATCCTTCTTACGAATCGCGCCGTGGGGTGAGTTTCCCCAAGACATTAAGCCCATATTGGGTTGGCTGGCATCCGCCCGCTCTGCAATAATTTCCGCCGCCGTGTGACCATGCGCCGCCCAGTGCATCTTGTTTTGCACCGTCTTAAAAAATAGCTGCGATGTCTCCGCCTTCCCGTCATAGTCAATGCTGGTGGCGTAAATATCCAACACCTTTTGGTAAAACAACCGCTCCGACGATCGAATATCCCGAATCCGCGCCAGCAGCTCCTCGAAATAGTCATCCCCCAGCGTCCGCCCCGCTTTCAAGCGTTCATCATCCATCGTGAAACCCTTCACCAGGAGTTCCCCTAAGCGTGCGATCGCCCATTGCCGAAACGCCGTCCCCCGCGCCGACCTCACCCGCATCCCCACCGCCAAGATCGCCTCTAGACTGTAGTGGTCAAGGTTTCGTGTAACTTGACGATTACCTTCGGTTTGAACTATTCGGAATTTCCTAATAGTTGCCTCAGAGGACAGTTCCCCCTCGCTGTAAATGTTTGCCAGATGCTCATTAACAGTTGGGACAGAGACTTGGTACAAGTCAGCCATCAGACGTTGTGTCAGCCATACCGTCTGTCCATCCAGCCGCACCTGCAAATTCAGCCCCCCATCCTGATAAATCAGAATTTGCCCTGCTGGTGGCGGCGCTGCCAAATTTTCATCTGCATTAGAAGTCATAGCCCAATCCTCCCAAATTCTCCCGAATTGCCGCCTCCAACCGCGCCGACTCCTTGAACTGTTCCGCCAGTTTCGCCGTCAGTTCCGCCATCCGCTCTTCAAACGGCACATCATCTTCCTCAGCCGCAGCAGCCCCCACATATCGCCCCGGCGTCAGCACATAGTTATGCCCCCGGATCTCCTCCAAAGTCGCCGACTTACAAAATCCCGGCACATCCTCATAGCCGCTCCCCTCGCGCCAGCAATGATACGTCTCGGCAACCTGCGCCACATCCTCATCGCTAAACTCCCGCCGCGTCCTGTCCACCATATAGCCCAACTTCCGGGCATCAATAAACAGAATCTCCCCTCGGCGGTCCCTCAGCTTCTTATCCCGCGCAACCCCATTCGACTTATCCTTCGCCAAAAACCACAAACAAGCCGGAATCTGCGTCGAATAAAACAACTGCCCCGGCAACGCAATCATGCAGTCGATCGCATCCCCCTCAATCATGGCCTTGCGGATCTCCCCCTCGCCGCTCTGCTGAGACGACATCGACCCATTCGCCAACACTACCCCCGCAGTCCCCGTCGGAGCCAGATGATGCCAGATATGCTGCAACCAGGCATAGTTCGCATTACCCACCGGCGGAATCCCAAACCTCCAGCGGCCATCCTCCCGCAGCCTGTCCCCGCCCCAATCCGAAATATTAAACGGCGGATTCGCCAGAATAAAATTCGCCCGCAAATCCGGCAACTCATTCTTGTGAAACGACCCCTCCGAATTCCAGCGAATATCCGAATCAATCCCCCGCACAGCCAAATTCATCTTGCACAGCCGCCAGGTGGTGTAGTTGCTCTCCTGGCCATAGATTGCAATATCGCCAATTCGTCCCTGGTGGTCTGCAACAAACTTCTCCGACTGCACAAACATCCCCCCAGAACCGCAACAGGGGTCATACACCCGGCCCTGATAGGGTTGCAGCATTTCCACCATCACCTGCACCACCGATCGCGGCGTATAAAACTCGCCCCCCCGCTTCCCCTCCGATCCGGCAAACTGACCCAGAAAATACTCATACACCCGCCCCAACACATCCCTGGCGGCATCCTGCGCCTCTCCCAACGCAATGTTAGAAATCAGGTCGATCAACTCCCCCAGCATCACCGCATTCAACGCGGGACGGGCGTATTCCTTCGGCAACACCCCCTTGAGCGACGCATTCTCCTTCTCGATCGCCAACATTGCCTCATCAATCAGCTTGCCGATCGTCGGTTGCTTAGCGTTGGCTTGCAGATGCGACCACCGCGCCGCCTGGGGCACCCAAAACACATTCTCCGCCGTGTACTCATCCGGATCTTCCAGCCCGTCCGGGTATTCTTCCTCCAGCTCCCGACGCTTGGCCTCAAAACGATCGGAGATGTGCTTAAGAAAGATCAGCCCCAAGGCAACGTGCTTATAATCCGACGGCTCCATATTGCCCCGTAACTTGTCTGCCGCCTTAAAGAGATCAGCCTCATAGCCAAGACTGGCACCATTATTCGTTTGGGACTTCGCAGATTTAGGCATGGAGATATCGAGTAATCCGTTACCGAGAACCCATTATATTGTTAGGGTCAATCAAGCGCCCGAATTAATCTTCGATCGTAGCAATCTAACCCCTAGATTGCGGCTGCGGCTGATGACTTGCTTGATGGTTGACCTGGATAATTTTGCCTAGGGTTGCCCCCCAGTAAAGGGTTTAGGTTGCACCTGTAGTTGCGTCACGATCGTGTCATAGAGGCGATCGGCGATGGTTTGGTTTGCTGCATCCGTTAGGTGAATCGGATCCTGAAATGCATCACCCTGGAACTGATTGAGGGCATCTTGTAATTTAACGGTGGTCACCCCCGAAGACTGTTTATTGACCTGCTCAACCGTCTGCTGGAGCCGTTGATACCCCGTTTGTACCCGCTGCTGATAGGCGGTTCCCAATTGTTCAACCAGTTGTTTTTCCTTCGCAGTGAGATTCTGCCGTTGGCTAACCTCCGGCTGTAATGCAATCACAAGGGACGCTTTAGATGCACTGGATAGACGGGCCAGTTGCAGCAAATATCTTCCATAGCGATCGACCCGACGATTGAGTTCCTCCGGCTGGCTCGCCAACCGATCGGCCAAGCTCTGATTGGAACTGGACAGCGGATCAACCAACTGTTCGATCGATGCCTTGGGCTTTAGGATCCAATACTGAACAGTTTTGACCAAGTAGAGACTGGAGAAGAAGTCTCCTATTCCTTGGGACAAGCTCGCTATGAAATGTCCAGTGGCGTTGGATAACAGTTGATCGGTCACTTCAATGCTAGCGGCATCCTTCCGACTGGACAGCAATAAATCACTGTAGCCATCCATCACCACTAGCACATCCGGCTGATAGGCCAAAATATGCGAAGCCACTTGCGTCAAGGTATTCCCCGAGGCATAACCCGGAACGGCGGCATTAATCACACGATACTGTCCATCCCGAATTTTGGGGGGTAACTTGAGGGCCTTTTCCAATTCGTCCGCATAGTATGGCAGGATGTCTGGACGGAATTTCTTGGTATTGCTCTTTTGTTCCTGGACTTGCTGATTCAGCCGAGTTTCTAGCAGCGTAGAAAAGGTTGCTTGATTGCTGCTATTGAACTGTCCAAAGGCGGATGATCCTCCTAGAACAAAAATGCGGACTTCATTTTTAGGTTTAGACCAATTAACGGCTTCTCTGCTACGAAACCCTTGGGCGTTAATTTGAACTGCATTATTTTTCTGGTTGCCGACCAGCTTGAATCCTGTGAGGGGGGTCTCTTGAATGGCTAAGCTCCCATGGCCAGAAATCCCTTGCATAGGTTGGCCTGCTTGATTAAGGGGTTTGAGGTGATAGTCTGCGGCAATCTCTGGCTCCCCCACGTAGGCTGTCAGTTCATTGCTTTTGCCGAGGATGCCCGTTCCCACCCGCAGAAGAATTTCAAGACCCAAGATGCCTAAGGGAATTGCTGCGATAATCCACAACTTGGGAATGCGCTGTTTCTTCTTACGGGAACCGTAGTAAGAACTGGAATAGGACGGAGAAGTGCGACGACGAAGATTAAACATTCAGAATTACCAGAACTCAACACACGATCGCTGATCGATCGCGACCGGGAACGTAGACAGGGCTGGATCATACTACTAAATTGCGTCCCGGCGCATAGCTTTCAGGACAATCCGATCGAACGTAGTATTTGTCACATGCCTAATTATTCTATGCAAATACTTATATAACTTAGAAAAAAGAAGATTTCGGCTAACGATCACTCCCGGAGTCAAATTTCAGTGAAGTATGACTTCTATGCCACCTTGACACTGGAATAAAACCTCAGTTGTGATTGAGATCGAAGGATTGGTATGCCGCGATCGGGCCGTTGGGGAGCAAGAGTAGATGATTGCCCATACCCTGAACCGTGGGGCAGTCCATCTGAAAGTGCACTCGAGGATGGACTGGCCCGATCGTTTGCTCAGTGGCTTGACTGATAGAAAGAGTTCGACTACGAGTTCGACCACAAGTTTGAAGTTGGATCATGATTAAAAGGAGTCAAAATGGACTGGAGATGCACTCTACATGATGCACTTTACCTAAAGATGCACTTTAACTGAAAATGCATCTCCTTCCAGGGCTAACACGCTTTGGAGTAGGAAATCTTGTTAGTTATACCTAAATTCATTGAATTCGGCTACTGGCAGTGGGACACCTTGATTCTTTAGTTGTAGAGATTTGCAGATTATCTCTGTAGATCATGTCGCAAATTAAGGGTGTATCCCACTTTTACAACCCTTACCCTAAATGCTTCTCCCCGCACTGGGAGAGGGACTTTGAATTTTGAATCTGGCTCCCCTTCTCCTATTTTGGGAGAAAGGTTTGGGGGGATAGAGGGCAAGTTTCTCAAACTGGGATGCACTCAAACTAATCCCGGAGAAGAGAACCAACATTGACGGCGGATCCTGCCTGGGGCTCCTTTATTTATTATTAGTCATCGAATATCCTAATACCTTCTGCAATTCTGGATCCTTTTAAATTTTCCTGTGCAGAGATTTTTCCTGTAGTTGAGGGAAAGCGATCGAAAGTTCACCTGGAAAAGCTAACGCAGGGTCTGAAATAGTCCGATGCGTCGTGGATTAGGGAGATATAGAAGACGCCGATCGTGGTTGATCGTGGCTAGTGAACAGCAGACTCAACAGATGTATTTACTTGTGCGATCGTAAACATTTGTTCCTGGTATTCCCATTCACATCTAATTGGGGCTATCTTAGTAATCAAGAAGCAAACACACCATCGCTTCTGCCCAAACAGTCCAATCGTTCACTTCACAAATTAAATAGGAGGTCAAAATCAATCTCTGCAAGAGCATTTTGGCTCATTTCTCAAAAGTACTCGAACCTATTTCCCCGATTTCCTCCTCTGTTGCATAAAGAGAATCGGCGCTGAATATCCCTAAAAGCCTAACGCTGCAATGTCAGCTAGTTCAGCCCAGCTCTTAGAACGCTCAACCTATTAGAGGAAAGAGTGTGGCAAAGGGATACGGAGTATTGTTTTCTGTCAAGTTGTACGTTTGATGTTCATAAATGGCGATCGCTACTGACGCCACATTGAACTTTTCTAGTTTGGGTTTAGACAGTATCGCAACTGGATCACAGTAATTCCTCCACAATTCAACTGAGAGCAATGTCTCTTCTAACTTCCCGAATTTTCATGCCTTCATGAAGGTTCATCGTTAGGGCATCTCTAACCAAACTCGCTAAATTTTGAGGAACGTAATTCTGTTAGATCGTTGTTAGATACTGTAGTTTATCGGTTAGTTAGTCTATCGGTTAGTTAGTCTCTTTATGGAACGCGATCTGTTTCAGGGAGTTCTGTAGCTAACGTTCTCGATGTTATTGACCTAAAAATTACCAACTCGGTCTGAGAGGAGGTTATACAGGTTAGACTAAATTAAGCGCAACTATAAAGGTTCGGCCTTCCTGTGCTCGTGACGGGGAGGTCGAATCTTTGTGATGGGGATTGTTATGAAATGATTTCGCTGGAGGGTAACGCTGGGGAGACTTGGGCGGGTGAGTTGCAACTTCTAGGAGGGGGTGATTAGAATCTGACAGACAACACCACTGCTATGAAGCAAAAGAGCGATCGATGATCCAAGCTACATCCCAAACTGTATTGATTGTTGGTGCAAGTGGCGGCATTGGCTTGGGCTTTGTCCAGCATTTATTAGCCCACGATCGCTGCGATCGACTCTATGCGACCTATCGCGATCCTGAGTCCGAGCTTTTAACTATTAATGATCCGCGTTTGATCTGTTTATCCCTAGATTTGACGAATGAAGCAGAGATTGCAACAACCCTGCAAACCATTCAGCGAGAAACAGAAAGTTTACATTTGGTGATCAACTGCGTGGGTTGGCTCCATCAAGGTTCTTTACAGCCCGAGAAAAGTTTGCAGCAATTGAATGCCGAGCAACTGATGCAATATTTTCAGGTGAATAGTATCGGTGCGGTGTTGCTGGCCAAACACTTACAGCCTTTGCTAAAGCACGATCGCCGCAGTGTGTTTGCAACAATTTCCGCTAAGGTGGGCAGTATTGGCGATAATTTTCTGGGGGGATGGTACGGGTATCGCGCGTCTAAGGCAGCGTTGAATATGTTGATGCGGACGACGGCGATCGAATATAAACGACGGGTGCCGCGCGCGATCGTCACGGTTTTGCATCCCGGTACAACGGATACTGAGTTGTCGAAACCCTTTCAGCGCAATGTGCCAGCGGATAAACTTTTTCCCGTCGATCGAACGGTTCAGCAATTGCTGGGGGTGATCGATCGGTTAACGGAACAGGACAGCGGTGAATTTTTCTCTTGGGATGGGAGCCGACTGCCCTGGTAGGTGTCACAGTGCTTGAATATTTACAGTACTTGAATATTTACAGTACTTGAATATTTACAGTACTTGAATATTTACAGTGCCCGAATGTTGAGTGCTTGCCGCCAAACTTCCACCGGCTTTTCCCAAGCCTCTTCCCACTTTTGGGCAAATACTGGTTGGGCCTGACATCCCATGTCCCAGCCGATCGTGATCTGTTGCATGATGGCAGTTAGTAAATCCGGTTGCGCTAAAGCATGGACGATCGCGCTGGTTATGAGGCCGATAGCAAGGGGCGATCGCATTTGGGCTAGTTGAAAGGCTTGCAATCCAATTTCTCCTGCTAGATCAGTACCAAATCCTGTAATTACATGGTGAATATCATGGGTTTGGCTCCGTCGTAAGGTGATGTAACTAATGTCATCTTGGGCATCTCGTTGGCGATAGAAAACAGGTTCGAATTGTTGATCGCGTAGGTGTTTGGCGTAGCAATATCCCAGCGAATTTTTGGGATAGGTGAGTAATTGGTCTACATCCGGTGGCGCAGGGAGATAGCGGGTTTCGATGAGGGCTGCCATGGGGGGCTGGGCTTTGAGATAGGCGCAGGCGATTTCACTAATGGGTTGCTGGCGTAGTACTTCATCGAGGTCATAAATGGCACTAAATTCCGCTGGATTTTGGATCAGTTGGAGGAAAGCTCCCAAAGCTTTGGTGGCATTGGGGGATAGCTGGGGATCTGTGGAGAAAAATGCTGTAGATAAAGGAGAATACAGCAATTCAGCTTCCTCAACTGTCATGGTATTGTTCAGCATAGATCTGTTGAGCAATTGGCTAAAGGGACATGGAAAATTTTTGAACTTTGTTGATTGCTCAGGAATACGGAAGAGAGGAGCGATCGGATTTCTCCATGTTGAAAAATCGCTGTAATCCGGTTCAGGGTTTAGATAAGCCACTGGAACAGCGCCTTGAAAATTTCATGCCGATTTCATACAGGTATGGCACACTGAGAATCTACTAGATCACCCGTTCTGACGGTCTGTTCAGCAATAAATGGCCCATGAGAATGCAAGTTTCCATTAATCCTCAGCTTTTTTTGATCGCGATCGTCAGTACAGTTAGCCTGACAGGTTGTCCGTCTACTCCGCCGACGTTATCCGAAGTTTCTGCCAGTTCAACCCCCTCGGTAACGATGACGCCGATGCCAATGTCCCACACCATGATGGGGCACTCGATGGATCTGGGGCCAGCGGATGCTGAGTTTGATTTGCGGTTTATCGATGCGATGATTCCCCACCACCAAGGGGCTGTAGATATGGCGCAGGCAGTGTTAGCAAAATCCCAGCGGCCTGAACTGAAGAAGCTAGCGCAGGGCATTATAGCGGCCCAAAATCCAGAAATTCAGCAAATGCAGCGGTGGCGAGCCGATTGGTATCCTAAAGCACCCAAAGCCCCGATCGCGTGGCATGGAGAAATGAAGCATTCTATGCCCATGTCCCAGGAACAAATTCATGGGATGAAAATGACGATGGATTTGGGGAAGGCTGATCCACAGTTTGATCTACGGTTTCTCAATGCGATGATTGTGCACCATGAAGCAGCTGTGACGATGGCCCAAGAGGTCCTCGAAAAATCAAAGCGGCCTGAAATGCAGAAACTTGCTAAAGCGATCGTGTCGGGGCAAACCAATGAGATTGAACTAATGCAGCAATGGCGTAAGCGTTGGTATTCCCAATAGGCAGTATTCCCGATCGTGATTCAATCCTGACCTAGTCAAGATTTCATCTTGATTTCATTTCGAGTTGCCATCCTAGTAACTGTAGAGAGTTTTGAATCTTTTGAACAATCATGGCTTCTCTCAGTTCACTACCGGGAAATCGATTCGACGCGGGGTTAGGCTTGCCAGTGGCGGCTGCATCTGCATTTTCCGCCGCCTTGTCTTCTCCGCCTTTTGTATCTGCGCCTCTAGCGGCTTCAGTGACCGATGCCTTAGGCCGAGTTCCCATTGTTCGCTTAAATCGCCTGCATCCAACTTGTCACAACCATGACCTATACCTGAAATTAGAATCCTGTAATCCGGGGGGCAGCATTAAGGAAAAAAATGCTGCTTACCTGGTGCATCAAGCAGAACAGTCTGGACAATTGCGCCCTGGGGAACGATCGTAGAATCCAGTTCAGGGAATTTTGGCATCGGGTTAGCGATCGTGGGAGCCACACGCGGCTATCGCGTCATGATTGTGATTGATGCGAAAACCTCACCCACCATTCGCCGGATGTTGCAAGCCTATGGTGCAGAGTTGGTGGAAGTGCCGCTGGATGCCGCCGATGCCCATGGATCAATGCAGGTTGCGCGGATGCAAAGGGCGCAGGAACTGGAACGCACCATTCCGGGAGCCTGGTATCCGGCTCAACACACCAATCCGCAAAATGTCGAAGCCCACAGCATTTGGACTGCCCAGGAAATTGCAGCTGCCTTTCCAACGGGGCCAGACGCGATCGTGATTGGGGTAAGCACTGCGGGCCAACTGACGGGAATCAGTCGCTATTTCAAACAACACTCTCCCAAAACCCGCATCATTGGCGTTGATGTGGCGGGATCGGCGATTCTGGGGACTCCACGCCATGCCTACAAAATGACGGGGCTGGGACTTTCGTTTATTCCGCCTAACTATGACCCCCAGGTGTTAGACGCGGCCTACAGCGTATCCGATGCATTGGCGTTTTCCGTCTGCCATGCCCTGGCCCAGCGGGAAGGAATGTTGTTGGGGGCCTCGACCGGGGCGATCGTGGCGGCGGCGCTGGCGGATGTCCAACGGTTTACGCAACCCCAAACCTATCTGTTACTCAATCCCGATCGCGGCGATCGCTACCTAGAAACGGTTTATGATGCGGATTGGTTAAAACAACACCATCTCACTATTTTGCAGGATCAGGATCTCGTGCAAGCGATTAATCATCTTCAACCCGTGCCCTTGGACTTGGTTCGGAGGGCAGCTCAGTGACGTTAGACCAGACTCGATCGCAGATGTCTCAGCCTTCTTCTATCCCGTCCCAGGAGGTTCAACCGCCCCAGGAATCACATCAGGAAATCCCTCCAGAAGCCCCCCAGGAATCGCCTCAGGCAGCCACGCCGGTACCCCAAAACATTAGCCTTGCCCAACTATGGCGGGAATTTTTGCCCCTGTCGCTGAGTGATGTGACGATGGCCTGCGGCGATCCGGTGATTACGACCACCTTGGCCCACTTGCCTGAAGCACGACTCAACTTAGCCGCAGTGGGGTTAGCAAAATCCTTGGCGGTGTTTTTTGAAAGTCCGATCATCATGATTTTGCATGCGTCCAATGCCTTGGCGGGGTCGTCGGCTTCTCGGCGGGCTCTTTGGCGATTTACCTGTTTATCAGGCGGTGGTCTTAGCCTTTTGCTGACGGTTTTGGCGTTGCCGATCGTGTTTAATCAGGTGGGGCCAACGGTCTTAGGCATTCCGATCGAGTTATTGGCGACCGTGAGTCAGGTGTTGCTCCTGATGGGCGGATGGGCGTTTGCGATCGCGTGGCGGCGCTATTTTCAAGGCTTGCTCATTTACCATGGCCAGTCCCAAGCCCTCGCGCAGGCCAGTGTGGCAAGATTGACGACTCTGATTGCCATCATGGCAATCGGCTTTTGGCTCAAACTGTCCGGGGCGCTTCTCGCGGGTTCGGCCTTGATGGTGGGTGTCTTGGTGGAGGCGATCGTTGTGACGGTGTTTGCCTACCGTTCCGGCGCGACGCTGCCGCCCCCCGATCGCCTGCCCGAAACGCAACCAGCAACGCAACTGCCCCAGACCCTCAAAGCAGTGTGGCGATTTTACTTTCCATTGGCGAATTCCATGTTGGTCGTCTGGGGTGGACGGGCGATGCTGATTAGCCTGTTGGCGCGGGCTCAGGATGCCACCGTGGCGATCGCGGCTTGGTCTGCGGCCTGGGGGCTGGTGTTAGTGATTGCCAATTCCACCCGCATGGTGCAGCAAATGGTGATTAAATATCGTCGCCAAGTGGCCGATCGGCAGTTGTTGATCTTTGCGGTGACGGTGGGGGGAGCCTGTTCAGCGCTGTTACTGCTAATGAGTGTGACACCCGTGGGCGAACAAGTTGTTCGGAGCTTTATTGGCAATGATGTCACCTTGGCCGATCGCATTAAGCCAGTGCTGTTGGTGTGTGCGGGCGTGCCTTTGCTGGTGGCAATGCAGAATGCAACCCAGGGCTTTTTGGTAAGTGAAGGGCGCACGGGATCGGTGAATTTTGCGACTTGGATTGGTACGGGGTTATTGCTCCTGATTACGATCGTAGCGATCGATCGGGGGGTACCGGGATCGTTGGCCGCTGCGATCGCGATGGTAGTGGCAATGCTATCGGAAGTGCTTTGTCTATTGTGGAAACGGCGTACTAAGGCGTAATCGCGTTATGAGAATTTTACTCGTGGAGGATGAACCGGATCTGGGCACCGCCATTGCGAAATCTCTGACGCGGGAGCGCTATATTGTCGATTGGCTGCAAGATGGTAGGGAGGCTTGGGAGTGCTTGATGCAGCCGGAAGTGCAATACACGATCGCAGTGATTGATTGGATGCTGCCGGGGTTATCAGGCATTGAGATTTGCCAACGGCTCCGCAAGACGCAGAGTGCGCTGCCAATTTTGATGCTGACGGCACGGGATAGTTTGACCGATCGGGTGACGGGGTTGGATGCGGGGGCGGATGATTATTTAGTCAAGCCCTTTGGCATGGTGGAACTGCTGGCGCGATTGCGGGCGTTGCAACGGCGATCGCCCCAGTTGCAATCCCAAAGCTTACAGGTGGGGAAGCTGACGTTGGACTATGGAACTTCGACGGTGAAGGTGGCCGCGACAGAAACGATGCTCACCCTGTTTCTGACTGCGAAGGAGTTTCAATTGTTAGAGTATTTAATGAAACATGCCAATCAAATTGTCAGTAGCGATCAAATTCGTAATCAATTGTGGCCGATTAATTCCGATTCTTCCAGTAATGTGGTTGCAGCGCAAATTCGCTTGCTACGCCGTAAATTTTCCGATCAAGGGGTTGATTCCGCGATCGAAACGGTTCATGGACTCGGCTATCGGTTAAATATTGCCCGTTCTCCGGGGTAAAATTGCTGTGGCCAAGATTGCTGTAGCCAAGATTGCCAGAGTCCTTCAATTTTTGCTTGCTAGCCGCCGATTTCCCCTTCAACCCCATTATCTCTCTTCATGCATCAGAGTCAATTGTTCAACCGAACTCGTTTGCAGTTGGCAGCCTGGTATGCCAGCGTGATGGGAGTGATTTTGAGTGTGTTTGGGGCAATGGTTTATGTGCATATGGCGCGTAGTCACTTTGAGGCGATCGATGGTGAATTGCAAACCATTGCAGTGAGTTTGCGCGATCGCATTCAACCGGTTTTGGAAACGCCGGGAGAGTTGCCATCAACGGGGATCAAAACTGTGCCAGATCTGTGTTTAGCAGGTCAGCCCTGCTCCGGTTCCAGTAGCAGTTCCCATCTGCATGTATTTGGCAGCGATCAACCTGAACCCTATTACGTGCGGTTGATCACGTTATCCTCCCATGTCGTTGCGACTATCTACACCGCACCCCCGGATCATCTCGCGTTGTCTCCTCTCCAAAATTCCGATCCCCGCGTTTCGCTGATCAATTTTCTGAATCCTTCGGTACATCAATCAGCTATTCTGCTGAAAACCACGACGGGCCAGCCTTGGGGCTATTTGCAGGTGGGCCGATCGCTGGCGGGCTACAACCAACATTTAATGACACTTAAAACGATTTTGTTGGTTGGACTGCCGATCGCGACGTTGGTAATTGGGGGGGCGAGTTGGTGGTTGGCGGGGTTGGCGATGCGCCCGGTTTATCTGGCTTATCAACAAATCCAGCAATTTACTGCCGATGCTGCCCATGAGTTGCGAACGCCGTTGGCGGCCTTGTGCAGTACGGTGGAGGTGACGTTGGCGGATGTTGATTTAACACAGGAGAATGCAAGGACGACTTTGCAAACGGTGGAACGCCAAGCTTTGAGGTTGTCGCAACTAGTTCAGGATTTGCTTTTGCTATCCAAAATGGATCTGCAAGCGTGGCCTAAGAAATTACAACGGTGTTGTTTGAATGATTTAGTCGATGATTTAGTGGAAGAGTATTCTGCGTTGGCGGTGGCATCCCAAGTGGATCTACGATCGGAGTTGCCCAATCAGCAGATGTTACATATCCAAGGGGATGAGGAAAAGATTTATCGATTATTGACGAATTTGATTGTCAATGCGATTCATTACACCAATGCCGGGGGAAGGGTGACGGTCATTCTTGGTAAACAGGATCGCTATGGGGTGATTCAGGTGAAGGATACGGGCATTGGTATTCCGATCGCCCAGCAGGCGCGAATTTTCGATCGATTTTATCGGGTTGAAACCGATAGATCGCGCCGGACGGGTGGGTCTGGGTTGGGTCTGGCCATTGCCCAAGCGATCGCGCAAGACCATCGGGGTTCCATCCGGGTGACGAGCCAGGTGGGTCGAGGCAGTACTTTTAGTGTGTTTCTTCCGTTGGCGAAGGATGGGAGATAGAGCCTTGGGTTAGGGTTGGAGGCGTGGGTTAATCGTTGTTGTCTTTGCGATCGGGGCGTCCGTCGGGTTGTTGGCCTTGGATGACTTGGGTGGAGTAGATGGCGACATCACGGCGGATGATGTCTTCTACGGCTTCATGGAATTTGGAAAAGCCTTGGCGATGGGTGGTGTTATTGTAGGGGCCACAGAGTTCAAAGTATTGCCAGCCTTGGCTTTTGAGTTCTTCAGCAGCACGACGATAGTTACGCCAACGTTCGCCGTAGTTGAAAAATTGCTCGATCGCGGTGGCTCCGGCGACGACAGCGCTAATTCCGGTTGTCAAATAACGCCATGCATCTTTTTGTCCACCTTCTAGGCCGGGGTTAATGCCAACGAGAATGGGAACGAGAACGCTGCCGATGATGGCGGTGACGCGCAGGCGATAGTGCCAGTCGCGGGATTGGGAGGCGCGGCTTTCGATCCAGAGGACTTGGTCGAGCCAACGGGCGGTGAGGTAGTATTTTTGGAGTTCGTCGAGGTCGATCGTGCCCATCATCTGCTTGAAGTCTTGCTTGAGTTGCTCGCGGTAGTCTTTGGGCACTTCGGGGGGGGCGGCGGGGGCTGAGGGGACGACGGTGGTTTCTGAGGTGGTTTCTGGGGAAGATGCAGAGGGGTTGGTCATGGTGGTTTAGAGCGGTAGTTGGGTGGTAATAGTCTGCCGAAATTTTAGCAAGGGGCTGGGGAGTTCAAGCAAGTTTGGAAGATTTTGATACTTGGGATGGGGAGTGGTGGGGGAGTGGGAGGGTAGAGTCATGGGGACGATCGCGGGGCCATCGTAGCACAGTGAGAAGGGTGTAAAATGGGGGAATCTTGCTTAGATAGTGCATTATGACCTCAACTTTGTTGGAAACCCTGCAATCTACCTACCGAAATTTGGATCTCTTTCCATTGCTGGAACCAGAGGCGATCGAGCGGTTTCGGGTGGAGTATGGGCGGGAGGTTTTGGTGCGCTTAGAGAGTGAGGTAGAGGCTTCAGGTAAAGCAGGGAAAGTGGTGTTTGCTGGGCATCGAGGCTGTGGAAAATCGACATTGCTAAAACAATTTGCGGTGGATATGCAATCCCAGTATTTTGTGGTGCGATTTTCGATCTCAGATTTGATTGAGATGTCGGATGTCAGTCATGTCAATATTCTGTACTCGATCGCGATTATGCTGCTGAGTCAGGCGACAAAAATTAAGCTATCGGTGGCATCTGATTTACAGAAGTCCTTACTGGGATGGATGACCACAGAGCGTACCGTTTCTCAAGAAACTGAATTTAAAGAAGAGTCTGGCTTAGGTGGGGATGATATTTTTAATTTGATTACGCTAAAATTGCAGCGAGAGCGGAGTTTTCGGGAAGAACTAGAGCAGACCTATTCCCGTAAGATTTCAGAGTTAGTGGGGCAACTCGATCGCTTAGCTGCTACGATTCAGGGCCAGACGAAGAAGCCTGTTCTGGTGATTATTGATGACTTAGATAAGCTGGATCCCAGTATTATTGAGCCGATTTATCGCGATAATTTGAAGTCGTTATTTTCACCGGGCTTTAAGATAATTTTTACGATTCCAGTTTCAGCGACCCAGGAACCTCGAATTATGGGTGCATTGAACTCTGAAGGAATTGTGCGTCCGGTTTTGTTCCCGGTGGCCAAGTTTTTTTCGCGGGATAACTGCCATGATCCATCCGCAGTTCCCTTTGAAAAGCCGTTAAAACTGTTTGAGTCAATTTTGCAGAAACGATTCCCCGTTGGCTTCCTGGCCCCAGAAACCGCTAGGAAGATTGTTTTGTTGAGTGGCGGAGTGATGCGGGAATTGGTCAGAATTGGACGAGAGTGTTGTACGGAGGCAATGGTTCAGTTAAAGATTGACCCTGCTCAATCGGCAGATATAACGATTAATGATGAGATTTTAAATGCTGCGATCGGTAATTTGCGAAATGACTTTGCGCGACAAATCGGGACAAAATATTCCCTGTTAGGGGAGGTTTATTCCACACTCGATCGAACAGAAGATGAATCCTTTGTGGAAATGCTGCATGGATTAATGGTGTTGGAATATGAGAATGGGGATGTTTGGTATGATGTCCATCCGATCGTGCAGGATTTATTACGCAGACGGAAGGTAATTTCAGCATGAGTGCCTTACTATCTGCGGAACAAGAGCGGGCGAATCTCCGAACGTTTGTTCGATTGGTGACGGTGATCGAGGCGAGTGATGGAAAGTTGAATTTGCTGCTGGCGGTGTGCGATCGACCGGTGGAGCGGGATGCTTGGATTCGGCGGTATGAGGCGGAGTTACAGGCCCAGGGGCTGCGGTGTTATCGGGTGCAGTTGGCTCAACGATCGCCAAGTTTGAAGCAAAGTTTGTTGGCCTTGCAGGAGCAGGGGGGTGTTCTGGGGGCTGGGGCGATCGTGTCTGTGCTGGGGGCGACGGAGCTATTGGACTTGCGGCTGGGGGAGGAGAGATCGGCTTTAGAGCAACTGTTGTTTTCGTTGCAGTGGACGCGGGAGGCGTTGCGATCGTTTGAATGTCCGATCGTGATTTGGGTTTCTAATAAAGTGGTCAATGGCATTGCGACGACTTCCCCTGATTTTTGGAGTTGGCGTGGTAATTCAGTGTTTGAGTTTGTGACTCAGAAGGTGGAAGGCAAGGAGATTAAGGTTGCGCCTTTGCAGTTCGAGGGGGAAGCGCTTGAATTAATTAAGCCAAATTTAGAAAATGATCAATCGGAACTCGGTCGCAAAGCTGCTGCTCAGTGGGAAGAATTAGAGGTGTTATTACAATCCGATCCCAAGTCTCCCCTTTTGGCACGTCTTTACCAAAATTTAGGATTTACGGAGCGGGATCGGGGGAATTGGGATAGTGCGGAAACTGTTATCAATCGTGCCATTCAACTTCATCAAGTCGCTAATAATCGGGCAGGTGAAACTCTATGTCTTGGCGTGCTGGGCGATATTGAATGCAAACGCGGTAACTGGGACGCTGCTGAACAACTCTATCGACAATGCCTACAAATTGAGGAAGAATTGGGTGATCGGGCAGGTATGGCAACGAGTTGGAGCTGTTTAGGCGATATCGAACGCAACCGTGGTAACTGGGACGCTGCTGAACAACTCTATCGACAATCCTTACAATTACGGGAAGAATTAGGTGATCGGGAGGGTATAACAACGAGCTGGGGGCAACTGGGCGATATCGAACGCAAACGCGGGAACTGGGATGCTGCTGAACAACTCTATCGACAATCCTTACAACTGAGCGAAGAATTGGGAGATCGGGCAGGCATAGCAATAAGTTGGGGGCAACTGGGCGATATCGAACGCTATCGTGGGAACTGGGACACTGCTGAACAACTCTTTCGACAATACCAAAAAATATACGAAGAATTAGGAGATCGGGCGGGTATGGCATTGAGTTTGGGCGTGCTCGGTGATATCGAACGCAAACGCGGGAACTGGGACGCTGCTGAACAACTCTTTCGACAATAC
This sequence comes from Alkalinema pantanalense CENA528, assembly GCF_050753345.1. Lineage (NCBI taxonomy): Bacteria > Bacillati > Cyanobacteriota > Cyanophyceae > Leptolyngbyales > Leptolyngbyaceae > Alkalinema > Alkalinema pantanalense. The sequence goes on from NZ_JBLZFX010000039.1 coordinate 43,840, forward strand.
CAACAGATGTGCGAAGAATTGGGTGATCGGGCAGGCATGGCAGCTTCAATGGGGTGTTTAGGTGAAAATGAATTAGGACGCGGCAACCTCGATGAAGCTGAAACGCTCCTAAAGGATGCCCTCTTGCAAATGCAACAGTTGGGTATGATTGCCAGCATTGCAGAAACCCACTGGGATCTCACCCAACTCTACCACACCAAAAATCAACCCGAACTCGCCCACCAGCACTACACCACCGCCCACCAACTGTTCACCCAACTCGGCGCAATCAAAGACCTAGAAAAAATCGAAGCAGAAGGCAAAACCATGGGGTTCTAGCATTTAGAAACTGGCTGGAGTAACTGATGGGCAGTACTTTCCGATCGAATTGCTCGAACTCTATTCACGATCGATCAAGATCACATTATTCTCCTACACGGATTCATTAAAAAATCTCAAAAAACACCCCCGGAAGATTTAGAACTTGCTCTCAAACGTATTGCTAATCTGGAGAACCACAAATGATGAACCCACATATCGGTAGTAGCTTTGATGACTTTTTAGAAGAAGAAGGAATTCTAGTAGAAGTCGAAAGCATTGCATGGAAACGGGTAATTGCCTTCCAAATCACACAACTTATGGAAGAACAAAACCTAACCAAAACCGACATGGCAAAAAAAATGAAAACCAGTCGTGCCGCTCTCGATCGACTCCTCGACCCAACCAATACTTCAGCAACCCTCAACACCTTAGAACAAGCCGCGATCGTTCTTGGAAAGCGATTACGAGTTGAATTGGTTTAGTGAGCATTAAGAAGATAGGATTCTAGATTTTGGATTGTGGAGGAAGACGGTCGATCTGAGAAGTCTGACTAAATAGCACAGGGATTAAGAATGCATTCATACACGAGATCGAGCCCGATCGCGACTACGATTTTGATGGTTTTGCGAGATGCCCGATCGGGTGCAAGTGAGGTTTAATCCGTCGATCGCGGAGATTCGATCCCCCTAAATCCCCCTTATTAAGGGGGATTTAGGGGAAAAAGATTAGAAGTACAGATTTTAAATGTCTTCCTCCTATTTTGTTGTATTTACTCTTGTTAACCCCTTTTTTCTAATGTTAGCGGCGCGTAGCGCGGGGGCTAGGAGGGATCTCTCCGATCTCGCTCCATCATGCTCACGTACTGCCACTCCGATCCCGGCACAGGCATCGGCGGACTCCAACGCACCCTGTCGCTAAAACGCAAAACATGCAGTTGGTTAATCGCTGACTGCACTTCCTCGCGAGTACCAAACAAATAAAAGCGAAACGGTCTATGCCCATCGTCGATCGCACGATCGGCATCACCCAAACCAATAAACATGGGATTTCTCCTGATTGTAGAGACGGGAAGAAACCCCAAAAATTAAGACCACCCTTTTGCGCAGGACAAGTAGGGTGGCCCGATCGAATGTTACAATCCGTGTCAGACCGCCTAGCTGACTCAACCAGCTTCGGGGTTTAGCTACCCTTTGTTGCTCTAACAACGCTGGGTAGCGCCTTAATTTTTGGGAAACTAGCTGATTCATAACCCGACGGGCTATCTTCGACCAACGGGGTGTTAAAACACAGTTGTAATCAGCTATGGAAAACAAGCCTACGGATAAATGAAGGTTCTGTCAACCGTATTACGAGACATTGCAATTTCGTAATACCCAGAAACATTGACATTCAGCAGCAACACCTTCCGCCCTCCACCGCGATCGTGTAGATCCGCCCCGCCCTCCCCCCACAACCGTCTAGGAACGAAGGGCCGCCACTCCAGAGCACCGCACTCAAAATCATCACAGCATTCATCGCTGCGTTAGTGATCCCATTCCCCTCAGCATTCATCACAACCGCGATCGCATCATTTCCCTACCGTCATCTTAATCACATTATAGAGAAACTCCCACTTCTCCGGCGTCGTTGGCTGTTGCCCTCGATACTTCAAATTCGCCAACATTTGCACATCATCCGGCGGCAACTGCGCAGCCTGGGCAAATTCCAATAAACTCTGCGGCAAAGACTCCTCCACCTCTCCGCCCGCCTCCGCAGTGTCCTTCAGCCCCAACACCGCCGATATCTTCTCACGCACCTGCCAAGACAGATTCGTCGCCTGCCCCCGCTCAATCTGCGACAGATAATTGCGAGAAATTCCAACCTGCTGCGCCAGTTCCTCCTGGCTCAGTTTTTCCTGGCGGCGACGATCGCGCACCAATTTTCCAAAGTCTTCCATAGATCCTGTCCTTTGAGAGAACTCATGAGAGAACTCAAACCAGATAGCCCTTACTCTTTCATCATACTGCCTTTGACAACTATAGTTTACAGAATTTGTGAATCTGAGTTGCAATTTTTGAACTCAGCGGTTATAGTAGTAAACAAGAGATGCAAACCACAGTTGTCATTCTTTACCTCTAATATACCAGGAAAATCAAGGATTGCCATGAAAACGATCGTTCCCGCCGAGAGTCCCTGGCTCGTTCCCCCTGGAACCCTAGGGGCCACCTGGCGCAAACCGAAGCGTAAACGCGGCAAAAATATCGGCAAATCCTGGCGACGGATGCGCCTCTACTGGAACAGCCTCGATCGAGAACTGCAACAGCAACACCTTCACTGGAAAAAACGTCCTCGAAAACACTGGAAACGCATTTCGGTCAAATGGCTCAAACCCTTGCAATAACGATGCTTGCGACTCCTTATGCAAACGACCCCCCGACTGACCCGTGAACAAGCTGCCCAAATTCCCCACCTTGTGCAAACTTGGCGATCGCTGGCCCTCAGCACCGACCCGATCGATCCCATGGCTGCAATTTCTGCCGTCACCGCCGCCTACCGAGCCATTCACCACCCACCCCCGGAGGTGATCGTCTGTCCCAGTCCCGCTGCCATTCCCCATCTGTTAAACGATCGCTTAAAACAGTCCATTGGCGATAACCTGGACTGGCTCATCGATCGCTACCCCAAGGCCGCCAAACGCGATCTGCTTCAGCAAATCATCGGTGCGCCCCTCCGCCAAAAATCGATCGAAGGGATTTGGGAAAGTAAGTTATTCCAAATTCACCAGGCCCTTTCCCGATCGATGAACATCCAAATCCCGTGGCACCTCACGGCCCAACTCACCCGTACTTGGGCCTTGTACGAAGTGCCCGTCCAAGAAACCTTATTAGCATTGCCCCAGTTTGACTCCAGCATTCACAATTGCTTACTGTTAACCTCCTGGATGCAATCTGCAATGCGCTTTGATTTTGCAATTTCTGTGATGCAGGTTCCCTCTGATGTTCAACTCTGGACGGTGATGAAAACGATGTTGCAACAGTGTGGTTGGATTCTGCCCTTTGAAAGGCTCTGTATTGTCTGCGATCGACCGTCAAAACTGCGATTTGATGCCTACGATCGGCTCCATGCCGTGGGAGAACCCGCCGTCGTCTATCGGGATGGCTTTCAGGTCTATGCCCACGAAGGCGCAAGTTTGCCACCCTTTTTCAGCATTCGTCCACCGGAAATGTGGCAAGCTTCTTGAGTCATCAAGTTGCGTCAGTCTGATTGCTCCCCTTTATCCCACCCCACAGACTGCCCTATGCGTATCGGACAATTCTTCTCACTCCAGCACGGACAGGTTGGGCAATATCTCTCCTCCCGCGTCCTGTTAGTGCGTCAACCGTTTCAAATGGCCAATCCCGATCGGTGTTATTTTGGCTTTGATGAACTCAATCAAGCCCAGCGCTTTGCTCAATACCTGGCCAGCCATGGCTATTCCTTCCAACTCCGTTCCCACCAACTTCTCCCCCAGCGTTACGAAATTGAACTCTTTGGTAACTGCCAACTGGCAAAAACCTTGGCCTATTGGGATCGCAAAGACCACGCAAAACATCGATCGCAGCCATCCTCTTTACACGCCTTATACCAAATCAACTGGTAATTGCAACACATAACGATCCCCCTCAATCCCCCTTAAAAAGGGGGACTTTGAAAGAATTTGCCTGAATTCCCCCCCTTTTTAAGGGGGGCTAGGGGGGATCGGATCTGTAGCATTAATTAATCAATTTGGTATTACAACAAGCTCGCTAGCAATCAAATATTTGTTCTACCTTGTCATCCCATCTTGCGATCGAACCTGTCCTTTTACCCATCATCCCTGCCATGCTAAAACACTTCGTTCTTAACCTCAACCCCAATGCCAAATTTGAATGGGAGCAGTGCACGTTACAGAATCCCATTACGGGAGAACAACCCACGATCGCGGGTTTAGTCGCGCAACTCGTCGGCGAACAACCCGGTTCCTACCTAGTGGCCATCAACCTAGAAGTCACGGTTTTAGAACAAGTTCCGATCGAACCTGTGCGTAGCTTGTCCCGCCGAACGATTGAACGGTCGATCGACCCCACGATCAATGCGCCTGAAGAACTCGCCAATCCTGTGAGTGCAGAACAGCTTGCTGAAATTGCAGCCTAATATCCCCGCTATTGAAATTCCCTTGTGAAGGAGGGGAGGGGAATCTCAACCCCTTTCAACCCTATTAACCATTCAACCCAAGGTGTCCTATGCGTTTAAACCTCGCTCAATATCCCACCGCGATCGCTCAAGCCATGCAAGCGATGAACGAAGTTGAATACCAACTGAATGAAGTTCGCCAACACTTAGCCAAGCTAGAAGGCAACGCTGAGATGATTGTCGCCTTTGAAACGGGACTGAAAAATGACAATCAGCGCAAAGCCCGTCGCTTCGAAGTCCTACAGGCCAACTTGGAATACACCCAAGCCCTGCAAACCCTCAATCGGCTAACCATGGACAAAGCCAACGCCACCGCGCGACTGGAACATCTGCGCAACGAATTTGGCGTCGCGAAACTGGAAACGCAGTTGGAGATCGCCCAGAAATTAGTTGGGCTGGAAACCCGCGAACTGGTCGGCATTTAGCCCGTTCAATTAACGGGAGTTTGACAAGTAAAATTGTCCCTCACAACTCTGACTTCATCGCACTTACGTTCAATTAGCCTGTTCAGTGGCCCATAAAAAAAGCTAGTCATGAAAAAGCACGGCATTGCCGTGCTTTTCTGGTATCAATGAGTGTGATATTGGAGAGGACAATGGGATGCACCAAAAACTTACCGCGATCGTGCGCGTTTCAACGATCGTGAAATCCTTAACAGAACCGACGATCGCTAGTTCTTTTACTCAAACTGCTCAGGGCTGAGACAAGCTTCACCAAAATCGGGCACCCAAGCAATCCAGCGTCCGTCGGGACACTCGCACAATAAGAGTGCTTCATCAAAGCTGTATTCCGACAATTGAGCCTTCAGCTTCACCCAGCGATTACTGCAAGATGGTGATGGCACTGGACTCGCAGTCTGGAACGACGGCAGAGGTGTACGACCTGAAGTGATAACGGCCATGGCAAACCCTCGAGATTCTGTAGTCAATGCTACAAAATATTGGGGACACTTACACACTTTCTTGATAGAACGTTACGATCCCCAGACATAGTTCTCGGATCCATAGTCCCCCCTCTACCCTCCTACCCCTTCACCCTCCTACCCCTGTCACTTCAGATAGGTATCGCACCAATTCACCATTTCCCACAACACATGGGCCACTGCCTCCTGGGAGCGATAACTGTGATCCTCCAACGGTAGCTCCACCCAGCGGACAATGCCCCCCAATCCCTTCAGCGCTTCGTACAACCGCTCCGTTTGAATCGGATAGGTTCCAGCGTTGCTATCATCTCCCCCATGGATTAGGAGCAAGGGCGACTTGACCTGGTGCACATGGGTGAAGGGCGACATTTGAATATAGGTTTCTGAAGCTTCCCAGAAGTTCCGCTGTTCCCCTTGGAACCCAAAGGGCGTCAGGGTGCGATTATAGGCTCCGCTGCGGGCAATCCCAATTTTAAACAAATCCGTATGCGCTAGAAGATTCACTGTGGTAAACGCGCCATAGGAATGGCCACCAATACCAATACGATCGCGATCGGCAATGCCTCGATCGACCACATAATCGATCGCCGCCTTTGCACCCGAAATCAATTGATCAACATAGGTGTCATTGGGTTCCGCATCCCCTTCGCCAATGATCGGCATGCTGGGATTATCCAACACGGCATACCCCTGGGTCAGTAAAAATAAAATCGATGTGCGATAGGGACGACTAAAGCGGTTAGTGGAGGTCGTAATTTGTCCCGCTAATTTTGCATCCTTGTATTCTTCCGGATAAACCCAAAAGATCGTCGGTAATGGCCCATCGGTATCGGGGTTATAGCCTGCGGGGAGATACAGCTTGGCGGAAAGTGCGACTCCATCCTGACGCTTGTACTGCACCAATTCTTCGGAAATCCCGGCAAATTCTGGAGCCGGATCAGGATAGCGCGTCAGGGGAATGGGCTGTTGCGTGCGATCGTAATACAACCAGTAATTCGGCGGTTCTGTGGTGGACTGACGGTTCGTAATAAAGACATTGGCTCCAGCATCTAACAAATCAACGACCCCTTCAAAATAGGGATCTTGACATTGCCAAATGCGTTCCATTGCCCCCGTTTGCCAATCCATACGATCGAGGAACGGATATACCCCCTGAGGCGAAGCCCCGCGCCCGGTGAAGTAAATGCCTTCTCCATCGGAGGTAAAGTACATCACGTTCCAATTATGGTCTCCCCGGCGCAGCAAGGGTAACCCCGGATCGCTGTAATTATCTTCAAAGCTGCGTTCCAATAACAACACAGGCGCTTGCTCCGGTTGGGAGGGATTAATCCGCCACATGCGAATTTGCCGCGTGTCATACCACCGATCCCAGGCCAGTGCCACATCTTCCCGGCCCCAGAGCAGCCGCCGAAAGCGATAGCCACAGCGCCACAATTCCTGGGGTTCCTCAGTAAACGGGGCGGGCAGTTGAAACACCACATCCCGATCGTCCGCCGGTTGTGTCGGTTCTCCGCCGTCCAAGGCTTCCACCCAATAGAGCGTAGAGGGGCGATCGCTGCGCCAGGAAACATGCCGTCTGCCCGTCCGTACCGCATCAAACTTGGTTGATAGGCTATCAATCAACGGCACATCGGCAATGGTATAAACTAAGTTGCCTTGGCGATCGATGACTTGGATCTTGCGGGGAAAATAGTCGGCAGGCAATTGGTAGGAATAGGGACGGTGCAGCGTTGTCAGTAGAATGTATTGCCCATCGGGGGAGGGAATCGCTTCATCAATCAACGACGCAGGCCAAATGCGATGGTGTTCGCCGTTGAGGTTAACAATTTCTAACGTCGAACTAACGTAATACTCAAACAGTTCTTCGTCGTGGGGATTGTGCAGCAGTTTGGTGTAGGTGCGGTTGGGTTTTTTGCCACCCAGGTTTTCCTGGACGATCGGCCCAAAGGGAACGGGTTTGGCCACCGGAGGGATACCCCGATCTCTATCCACCACTTTGCACAGTAGGGTGTCTTCGGATAACCAGCGCAGGGGGGTGCCGTAGGTGCCGTTCAGGGGCGTATCGGTCAATTGTTTTGCACTAGCCGTCGGCAAATCCAGTAACCAAGCTTCTAAATGCTGGTTGCGCGTTAGGGTAAAGGCCAAGCGATCGCCGCAGAGTGACCAGTAGAGAAAACTAATGCGGGCATTGTCCGGCAGGTTGATTGGAATGGCCTCGGACAAGGGCGAACCATCGGTTTTCAGTTCGTGAATTTTAATCTTGCGGTAGGGATTAGGACGGGCGGGGCCGTTAGTTTGGGGATTGAGGCGAAATCCAGCAACCGCAATTTCTGGCTCGGCAAGTTCAGCGATCGGTAACAGATCCGTATATTCCAATTCCAATAACCAACGATTGTTAGGGGAAATGGCCACCGTGGGAGAGGCGGGTGCATTGAGGATTTGATCGATCGGCGCGGGGGGACGTTGCCAAGTTACGGGCGCATTTGCGGTTTCGGTCATTACTTAAAGAAGATTAACATTCAGGAAAGTCTTTCTATCATAGCGGCAATCGTTACGGCGCGTGGTTAGATGGGCGATCGGGTCTTTTGCGCGTATTTTTTCGTATATCAGAAAAATTTAATGCGATTCGTATCTAATTCAACGGAATGCCGCTCAAAAATTGGGGTTACCGTTCACCCTCGCCCCCTCTGCCAGAACAGGAGAGACTTGCGAGCCAATCCTTTAGAAGAATAGATTTCTCGATGCCTAAAAATGTCATGAATAATGCTGGAACAGTCGTTAAACAATGCCGACGAAATTGAGGATTAAAACCCTAAATTACTAGGAAATTCTTGCTTTTAAATTTAAAGAGGATTCATCTTCTGTTCTCTCCGGTGAAGCACGCGGCTCAAGGCTACGGATGTGTTGCCCGATCGACCGTCAGTGTTTGAGGAACGATCGATTTTTCAGGAGTCTAGTTGTGGGTGAGCCGTTGCCCTGCCCAGGATCGCCAATTCGCAGTATGCTGAAGGCGGTTTATTTTAACCGTCAAGTTAACTCTGTACTGAACCCCGTAACCATGGCTGCTGTGAACATTCCATCCTGTGCTTGGCGTCGATCGATCGGTCAAGGCTGGGACAACCCCTACACCGTCCGCTATCCCAGCAACCTCGACGATGGGCCATGGCATGGGGCACCGCTGGGCGGTTTTGGAGCGGGTTGCATTGGGCGCGGCTCCAACGGGCAATTTAACCTATGGCACATTGACGGCGGCGAACATGTGTTTCAGAATTTCGCAGGCTGTCAGTTCAGCATCTTTGAATCGACACAGAACGGCACCCAAGCCTACGCCCTCGCCACCGCTGCCCCGGACGATGGTAGCCTCTCCGCTTGGCAATGGTACCCCCCTACCCTCCCACCCT
>NZ_JBLZFX010000040.1:0-51210 GCF_050753345.1 Alkalinema pantanalense CENA528
AACTTATCTGTATCCGTACGTACATCCTATCCATATCCATAAGCGATTCATATCATTCCAAACCTATACAAATCACTTATGGATAGCAACCGCATATTCATATAAATAGAACGAGCGCTGCGAGCCATATATAGCAATAGTTTTAGCGCTTACTATATATTCACTCTAGCGATCGTACTTTCATACGCCATTTGATATCCATATCATTTATGACCTGTTTTATATAATATTGATACAGATACGCTTGCTTTTAGTGAGTCTTACTTATAGATAGCTAATCAAAAAGATTGGATGATAAGGAATCTGTATCAATCCTTGTTTTTGCTCATAGGCATGAGTGCGTTATCTAACGCTCCTGCTCTATCTATAGCTGTAGCCAACTTTATTAGGACGCGGCCTGATTGAGCACAGCTTCCATAGCCTCGCGCAAAGTTGGGTACTGATCTAACTGGCGACGAATCCGACTTTTTAACCAAGCCCAACACTTTTCAATGCGATTCAGGTCGGGCGAATAGGGCGGCAAATAGACCACCCGTGCCCCTGCTGCCTCAATTAATTGGGCAATGCGGCCCCCATGATGAAAGGTGGCATTGTCCACAATCACCCACTCCCCTGGACGCAACTGGGGAATTAAGCACTGCTCTAACCAAGTCTCAAAGACTGTGCGATTACAAGAGCCTTCCACCGTAAAGGGGGCAATCAATTGCCCATCCCGATAGCCCGCAATCATGTTAACCCGTCCCTGACGCCGCCCTGATTTGAGTCCCTCAACCCGTTGCCCTATCGGCCCATAGCCATAACCATAGTCATCTCGTTCATCCATCCCGGACTCATCAACATAGACCAGATGAGGAGCCTTGAGGTCTCCTATCTCCTCAACAAACGCTTGCCGTTTCGCTTCATCGCGTTCTCGATAACCGTAGTTTTTTTTTACGGCTATAGCCTATTTTCTGTAACGCTCGACAGATGGTGCGTTGACTAATGTCGTCTTCCCACAACTGGGCTAGCTCCGCCTGGGTTTGATCGGGATGCTCGTCTACGAAGGCTTGAAACTTCTCCCAGTCGGTGATTTTGCAATTGTGCGGCGGCGCGGTGCGGTGCTTGGGCTGAATATCCCCAGTTTCGGCTTTGCGTTTGAGCCACAGGTCAATCGTATTGCGACTAATGTGAAACAATTCACTGACTTCTTGTTTTTTCAGTCCGTCCAATTCGATCGCTTCGATGACTTTGCGTCGAAAATCTTCACTGTAGGGTCGTGCCATGGTCAAGCAGGGGAAATCACTCACGTCCTTTCTAGTCTATGTCCTAACGGCGCTGGCTTTAGCTATAGCATTCAGCAAATATGTATAGCCCTACTAATTCACATAGAATCACTTGCATATAGATATTGATTGCAGTATGATATGGATATCAAAGACATCTGGTTTAATACGATCATGCAGTTCAACCGCTGAATCGGATAGCGTTCTTGATCACGTCTGACCTGACTAACTTTGCCTCTGCTTGCTCAGTCTAGGGCTTTGTTCATTTGACTCTCTAGGAGACCCGTTATGACCCGAAAATGGCTACAACGAGCAGTTGAATCCGACTACCTGCCTGCGATTAAAGCACTTAAACATACTCCCAAGGGACAACAACAGGCGGATGCACTCAATCAACAGATCCGCCAACAGTGGCGTGATCGCGGCTCTAAAACTTTGCTTCAACAACAGGGCTTGATGGATGACACTCGTAGAATTCTGAAGAATGAATTGGGGGAGGATCATTGGATTCTCAACCATATCAAGTTCACCACCGAGGAACACACTGAAATTAATACCCTCAAGCAAAAGCGCGTCAGCGATCGCAACGAGGCAACTCAACAAATTGATCATCCAGAAGCGATCGTCGCTGAGGCAGTTCGGCTCATGGAATTACCCAACTGGGAAAACATTGCAGCCGGATTAGCTGTGGTTACAGGACGACGGGTAGCAGAGATTTTAAGTACTGCCAAATTCGAGAAGAAATCACAGTGGAGCGTCATATTTACAGGGGCGTTGAAGCGCAGGGGTGAACCTGTGGAACTAGCATTTGAAATTCCCACACTTGCCCACGCCGATCGCGTGATCACGGCGCTGAATCGCCTCCGAGCCGAATTACCCGAAGCGATTCACATGAAACCCCGTGAGATTAACAAAAAGTATGAATCTGCGGTGGCGGCAATTTGCGATCGCACCTTCGCGAAGTTAGTCCCAACCAGAGAGGGTGAAGACAATCTCTACACCCACCTCTTTCGCGCCGTCTACGCCACGATCGCCACATTTTGGTATTGTCCCCCTTCGGTGAATGAAACCGAGTTCAAGGCGGCGATTCAAGGGCACTATGCCATTCGTGAGGCTAAGGATGATCAGTTGAAGCGTTCTCTCGCAGCTTCTCGGCATTATTCCGATTATGAGATTTCCGATCAGGAGATTGCTCATTACAACGGCAAGCGCAAGGGGATCAAGTTAGGAGTGAGTGGGATTGAACCCATTGAGCAGTTCCAACAAGCAATGGAACCAAAGCCCCAAAAACCGCGCAGAGAAGGGACATCGTATCGGATGTGGAAGGAGGATAAACAGCGCCTACAACAGCTTCTAGAACGATTTGAGGGGACGCAATATGAGCGCTTTCATGCGTTCCTCGATCAGTTGGAAACACAGCAGAATCAACTCAATCGATCTCAACCAGAATCGACTGAAACAGAAGTAGAGGATGTCCCGATGCAAACTCAAGTTGTAGAAACTCAGCCTGAATTGGATAAATCCGAATTGGATAAGACTGCAATTGCTACTCCACAAGACTCAAAGTTTGAGCAGTTGCTCGATGCGATCTCCCAATTGGTCGAGGTGCAGAAAGCACTGATTCCGACGTTGGCTCAGGCTCAATCCACTCCATTAATCAAAGCGACTAGAGCGACGAAAACTAGTGTGGCTCCAAAAGCTGACCAGGAGCAACCAACGCAAACAGAGAAACTACCTAGACAACGGTCAGGCGCAGCGGAAACGAGCGGTCTACTGAATCAGGCAATTGATGCCATTATCGAGTACAACAATCAGCCAGGTCGCAAACATCAAGAAAAATGGGCAATTGGTATCAATACGTTAAAGGCGTTTGTCAAAAGTCAGGAAGCGATCGTCGCCGCGATCGGGGGTAAAAATCGTAAAGGTGAACTGATCGTGGGCACGAGACAACAAGAGATTCAGCAGCACCATCAGAAGCATCAACTCGACCCCGATAAACATAACTATGTGCATCGGGGGAAAACCAAAATCGATGATGTTGTAATCATGACAACACTGAACAGAGAAGCAATTCAACACTAGATTTTCTGAAAAAACGCAACATTTCAAGCAAAGGCACTTCACTATCGCAAAACAAAAAGACATTAACTCCCAGTGATTTCTAACAATTAGCACGATCGATGAACTTCCATTGCACTCCTGAACAACCCCGAGAGCACAGGTGTAGAGTATGCCAGTGTTATCTCTGGAATCTCAATGATGCTCAACTTAACCACTGCCTCTGATTCATCGACGCTCGATAAGGTTCAAATCGTCGAAAGAAAGCAATTAAGCGAATCGCTAAAGCACATCTGAAAGTCGCCAATCAGCGTAAAGACTTTCATTACAAAACAGCCAAAAAGCTTTTATCTCAAGGGAAGCACGTTGCTCATGAAAAGCTGAATATCAAAGGGATTGCAAGAACGAGGCTTGCAAAATCAACGCATGATGCTGGATGGGGACAATTCCTGCAAATTCTCTCAATCAAGGCTGAAAGAGCCGGATTGCTGGGAATTGCGGTGAATCCAAACGGCACATCTCAAAACTGCTCTGGATGCGGTACAAAGGTTCCCAAAAAGCTAAAGGACAGACTTCACGCCTGTCCTGAGTGTGGGTTGACGATTGACCGTGACCACAACGCGGCTATCAATATCAAGTATTCGGCGGTAGGGCATTCCGTCGATAAAGCTCAGGTAACGTCCGAAGCAATAGCTGGAGTCACTGAGAAGCCCGCTCTGTATGCGTAAGCATCAGAGTCGGGAGTATGTCACTCGGTCGCGCTCATCGTAGTCGTAGTCATAGAACGAAGATCGTTTTCACCATGCGACCCAAGTCGTCGTATTCGTAGGTCGTGACGTGGCCCAAGGCATCCGTCTCAGAAGGATGAGTTGACTGAAGATGATTTGCCAATCCTGTGGATCCTAGCAGCGACAACTTCACGACCATTGCTGAAAGCGGCAAATGTGATAACTCAGCCAAGCTGGCCATCGGGGGTGTATTTTATGGGCGATCTGCTGAAGACGGCGATCGTCGCTATCGATCAGCTTCCTGTAATTCCAGAAACGTTATTGCTGCGGGTGTTGGGGCGAGACAATACACAGAAGGTGGCAATCGAGGAGGTGATTGCGTTGCCCAATGATTCGCCGCAACGATGGCGAATTTTGCGGCTGGTGGCGAGTTGGAAGATTAGAATAGACTTGGGTGAGTTAGAGGGTTTTGTGCAACGGGAGGACATTATGGCTATTACGAAAGCGTTTGAGGTTTGGGAGCAAGAGACTGAAAGTAAAGTGCGTCAGGCTAGAGAAATTGAGATTGCCCAAAATCTTCTGAAACAAGGGATGTTGTCGATCGAAGCAATCTCTCAAGCTACCGGACTCACGATCGAACAAGTTCAACAACTTCAAGCTCAGACAGAACAAAATTAGGCACGACTCGTTAATGCTTTGTCTCCAGAGCAGTTGTAAGCCTTGGAGATCGCCCTCCTCCAGTTTGACACGATCGAGGATCTGAACAACTGGCTGGATAATCAAGGGTAGGGGCGATCTATCAAGCATCGGGAGTTATCGATCAAACAATTTCAACAGTGTCAATATCGGGTGATGAACTTGGTGATCGAGCGCCCAGATCAAGTCTGGGTGGCCGATATCACCTACATCAAGCTAAATCAGGAGTTCGTTTATCTAGCGGTGGTGATGGACGTATTCACTCGCAGCATACGAGGCTGGCACCTGTCTAGGAGTATAGATCAGAGTTTGACCCTGACTGCGTTGGGCAAAGGATTAGAGAGAGGACGACCCGAAATCCACCATTCGGATCAAGGTGTACAATACGCCGCAAACGAGTATGTTGCCCTGCTGAAAAAACACCGAGGTGAGATCAGCAGGGCGGAAGTGGGTCAAGCTTGGCAGAACGGATATGCAGAGCGGCTGATGAGGACGATCAAAGAGGAGGAAGTGGATTTATCGGAATATCGCAACTTTACGGAAGCTTATGAACAGATAGAACATTTTCTGGAGGATGTTTACATGAGGAAGAGGATTCATTCGTCATTGGGTTATCTAACACTGGAGGAATATGAAAAGAAATGGAATCGATAACAGAAATAGAAATGTGGAAAAAAGGAGAGAAGATCCTTAGATCTTATGTTTTCGTGTCCGAAAGGAAGGGGTCACTTCACCCATCAACCGAAGCGCATTAAGGCTTCTGTTCAAAATAGCCAACAACTCATTGATGCTTGGATTGCGGCTATTATGGCTTACAATGACACACCCGATCGTCGCCATGATGATAAATGGGCTATCACAATCTCACTGCTCAAAGGGGTCGGTTGCTCTCAACCTAGAGTCGAAAAAACCCTGCGCGAAAGACAGGATATTCAAGTCCATCATCAGAATCATCTAATCGACCCTACTAAACATAATCTTAAACATCGTGGGAAACAGAAAATTTCTGATGTCATTACGATTTAAAAAAATTGTGACCCGCTGATTGATTGTCTTACGATAGGCTTGTGATAGTTGGGCGGCTGGTATACGTACAGATGTAAATCGGGCTAACGCAATTACCTACGGCAGCATGGTTGGAGGTGAGATCTCTATGGGGAAAATTTACGATCGCTTCTTCGGTTAAGCAATATCAATCCTCGTAAGTGTATGTGTACAATATGCATAAAGCGATTCATCCGGTGCTTGAGTTAATATTGGCACCTTATTCGATGAATCGCTTTTTATCAATTTTATTCCATTTTCCTCTAGAGAAAATGTCTAGAGTATTTGGGATAGCCAGATATCTAAAGTGGGATACAAAAATACAGTTTCCCGGAGATTTTATGAAAATTTTATTAGTTGAAGATGACGAAATTACTGGCTTATCTCTAGTCGAAACCCTGAGTGCTCACCAATATATCGTAGACTTAGCCAGGGATGGGGAAACAGGATTAACCTTCGCACAGACATCAGACTATAACTTAATTTTACTCGATGTCATGCTGCCAAAATTAGATGGCCTTACCATTTGTCAGCAGTTGCGCAAGCAAGGGTATAACCGATCAATTTTGCTGCTGACAGCCAAAGATGGAACCCACGATCGTGTGCTGGGGTTGGATGCAGGAGCCGATGACTACGTGGTTAAGCCCTTTGACCTTCCAGAACTGCTAGCACGCATCAGAGCCTTGTTAAGACGCAGTCAAGAATCAACCACATCGGTGATTACTTGGGAAAATCTGCGATTTGACTCTAGCAATGGCGAAGTCACTTACAACAGCAAAACACTCCATTTAACTCCAAAAGAATTTTGTGTTTTGGAACTATTTCTCTGTAATCCTAAACGGATTTTCAGCCGTAGTGCCATCCTCGATCGCCTGTGGGACTTTGCTGACTCTCCCGGAGAAGAAACCGTCAGCAGTCATATCTACAGTCTGCGACAAAAGTTAAAAGCCGCCGGGTCGATCGACCCCATTGAAACTGTCCACGGACTGGGCTATCGGCTACGGGCATTGATCTCGGAACCCAGTCCCACCCGCCAGGAAGCCAGACCCGCCGCACAGGTCGAACCCGCCCCTTCAGGCCCACAATTACGCCAACACCACCACACCAAAGAACGGCTCAACCGCAGCTGGAAGAAGTTTAGACCCAAACTGGCTAGACAAATGACTGAACTGGAAAACCAGTTGCAAGCATTATTAGCCGAATTAGCCAACCCCGAATCTTCAGGAACCCAGCAAACCGCTGCACAACTAGCCCACCAACTGGTGGGATCCTTGGGGGTATTTGGGTGGCAGGCCGCAACCACTCTTTTGCGCCAGATTGAAACACAGTTACAGTCGGATCACCCCCCAAGGGCGCAGCCACTGGAATGGGCTATCCAGCAGGTGCAGCAGATTCAACAGCAAATGAACCAGATCCAAAGCTTGGAGCAGTTCCCCCACCATCAGCTAGATCGTCAGCCGTTCACTAGTCCCGCCCCAATGACCTCCAGTCGGTCGCAGACCATCGCCCTGTTGCCCCACTTCCTCCAAAGAACTCCACTGATTTTAATTGTTGATGATGATTTGCTGTTAGCAGAGCAAATTCGTATAGAGGCGATTATTTTGGGATGGCGCGTAGAAGTAGCAACCGACTTAACCGTAGCCCGTGCAATGATCTGTAAACAGCCACCCGATGCAATCGTCCTAGATCTCAACTTTCCAGCATCCCAGGAAGATGGATTAGCGTTACTACGGGAGTTAACCCTCGATCGGCCTCAGATTCCTGTCCTCGTGTTTACCGCCCGTGAAAGCCTACCCGATCGAGTAGAAGTGGTACGTCTAGGAGCCTGCGCTTTTTTGCATAAACCCATCACCATTCCGAAAATTCTGCAAACGATCGTCGATGTGTTGAACCAAAGCCATCGATTAAAGCCCAATCGCGTAATGGCCGTAAACCACGATCTCCAGAGCTTAACCCACTTGACCCAATGGCTACGATCGTGGAACGTAGAAGTCACGCCCCTCGAACAACCCCAACAATTTTGGGACATCTTGACCACGACAAGCCCCGATCTACTGGTCTTAGACTGGGATCTACCCACCTTCAGCGGAGTCGAACTCTGTCAGGTAGTCCGCCACGATCCACAGTGGCAAACATTACCCATCTTAGTTGTCACCGAACAAACCGATCGCGATTCCATCCAGCAAGTGTTCGCAGCAGGAGCCAATGACTTTATCCCTAAACCCATGGTTGAAGCCGATCTCGTGACCCGCATTGTCAGCCGACTAGGGGGAATGCGGACCACACGCCCTTAGATTGATTTACTTATCGTATTACTGATCGTATTCATCATTGCTTTTCCCAATCGCGTTTTCTAGTCACTGCCCGTAAGCACCCATGGCCTCGTCTCCCAATCAATTCCAGGTATCTTCCACTTCTATCTCATCTTCCATCTCCAATTCAATCTCCAAAACCAGCACCGCAGGAACCACCGTGCTACTGCGACTCAAGCAAGCAGATTTAATCATTCAGCAAGCAAGTGGCACTGCCATCGAACTACTAGGGCAATCCATCAAATCCCTGCGAAAACAGCCATTAGCAGAGTTTTTACCCTCCTCTCAAATCAAGCGCTTGCGCCAAACCTTACAAGCATCCAACCTAAGCCAGCCAATCCTACAACTACAATGGCGCAGCGGGAAAACCGCTCCACCACGGCTCCTCCAAGGACGGTTACACCACCTCGGAAAGTCCTGGATTTTAGAATTAAGCCCAATGCTTCAAACCGACAGCGGACTACGCCAACAAGTAGAACGGGAACGAATCTTAGCCGCGATCGCCCAAAATATTCGCGAATCCTTGGACTTGCAAACCATTTTGGCAGCCGCAGTCACCGAAGTACAAGCGCTACTTCAAGCTGATCGGGTATTAGTGTATCGAGTGTGGGACAACGGCACAGGCAGCGCGATCGCTGAAGCCACCGCCCCCGGCTGGATCAAAGTCCTAGACTTCCTCTTTCCCGAAGAAGTCTTTCCCGAAGAAGCCCGACTGAACTACCTGCAAGGCCGAATTTATACCCTCACCGATCGCGATCGCGAAGCAGTCATTCCCTGTCTGGCAGAATTTTTAATTCAAATCCAAGTCCGAGCCAAACTAGTCATCCCCATCCTTCAGCAAGATAGACTCTGGGGACTATTAATCGCCCACCAGTGCAGCCAGTCGCGCCAGTGGCAAGAGTGGGAGATCACCTTACTGCAACAAATCGCCACCCAAATGGCGATCGCCATTCAGCAATCGGAACTATACCAACAACTGCAAGAAGAACTCAGCGAACGCAAACGCATCGAAAAAGCCCTACGCCAAAGCGAAGCCCTATTTCGATCGCTCAGTGAATCTTCACCCATTGGCATCTTTCGGATGGATGCCACAGGACAATGGATTTACACCAATCCACGCTGTCAGACCATCGGAGACTTCAGCTTTGAAGCAGCCTTGCAAGACGGTTGGAAACGCTTTATTCACACCGACGATCGCGACGAATTTTGGCAGCAATGGCAATTAGCTGCAGCCCATAACCAAGAATTCTCAGCAGAGGTCAGATTTGTCCGGCGCGATGGCATTATCCGCTTCTGCCGCATTCAAACAGCACCCGTCTTTTCTGCTCAAGAAGAACTCACTGGACACGTAGGCACTGTAGAAGACATCACAGAAAGCCGCGCAATCGCCCAGATGAAAAACGAATTTATCTCAATCGTCAGTCACGAACTACGAACCCCCCTCACCGCAATTCGGGGTTCCCTTGGATTATTAGCCAATGGCGTCTACGACCAAAAACCCCAACGGGGCAAACGCATGCTGCAAATTGCCTCCACCCAAACCGATCGCCTTGTACGCTTAGTCAATGACATTTTGGACCTAGGCCGCTTAGAATCTGGGCGCGTTACCCTAGCCAAGCAGCCCTGCTCTGTCTTAACCCTCATGCTGCAATCTGTAGACGCTATGCGCGTAGAAGCAGAACAAAATGGCATTACACTCTCATTTATTCCCCTCAACCTGGACGTATGGGCTGACCCAGACTCCATTATTCAGACCTTAACTAACCTAATTAGCAATGCCATCAAATTCTCCAAACCCAACAGCACCGTTTGGATCACCGCAGAATTAATTGAAGATAAAAATACCAATCGACAACGGGAAATCCCAGTCCCCTCCCATCGAACCACCCAGAAGCCCCCAACCAGCCCAACCAGCAGCCAGCCCCTGAAATCCTCAGAATCAGCCTCTCACAGCGGGAATGCAGCCTTCCCCCCCCAACTCCAGCCCCCCTACATCCTATTTCAAGTCAAAGACCAAGGACGGGGAATTCCGGCTGATAAGCTAGAAAGTATCTTTGGACAGTTCCAGCAAGTTGATGCATCCGATTCCCGCAAGAAAGGCGGCACCGGATTAGGACTCGCGATTTGTCGCAGTATTATTCAACAACACGGAGGCCGCATTTGGGCTGATAGTGTTTTAGGCGAAGGGAGCACATTTTATTTCACCCTCCTTTTACCACCCTTGCCCTAAGGGACAGATCTCAAGATTGTTCGATCGCTGCAAGCCAGCGATCGCCTTTAAAAAACTTTAGGATCCGGCAATGTCTAGCAAACGAGTATTAGTCATTGACGACGAAGAAGTCGTTCAAGAAGTTATTCAAGGCTGCCTAGAAGATGTAGCAGGCTGGGAAACTCTCCTAGCCAGTTCAGGACGAGAGGGATTGCAGAGCGCAGCCACCGAACACCCCGACGTAATCCTACTCGATGTGTCCATGCCAGATATGGATGGGGTGGAAACCTTTCACCATTTAATGGACAACGCGACTACTTGCACAATTCCCGTCATCTTATTAACCGCCAAAATCCAACCCGCCGATCAAGCCCGATTTGCAGAACTCGGCATCGTTGGCGTCATTGCCAAACCCTTTGACCCCATGACCTTAGCAGAGCAAGTAGCCGAGACATTGGGTTGGAACCTAGAAGCGATCGAGTGATTTATCGTCCAGATCAAATCAATTTACTTTTTGAACCATCTTCAAATTTTCTTTAAAAGTCTTTCCTAAAGTATCTCTGTTTACGACTTCGTCCTAAGTTAGAGCATCAACTGCAACAAATGACTTGTCTACCCCAATTTCTTGGGGAATTTCGAAGTCTTGAGTTGCACGCCCAACGCCAGCCCATCAGTTCATTCTGATTCAGTGATTTAGTTCATGTTGTATTTTGATCGGTCAGTGTTTGATCGATTAGTTTTTGATTGGCTGATTTGTTCATGGCAATCTCGGACTTCTGTTGGTTGTAATAGGAGAACTTTGTTCATGGTATTTGGACCCGCTTCCCGTTTAGGCGTTGCCCTATTTGACAGTACCCCGCCGATCGAGTCCGCACCGGGCAGCTCTAACGAAGATAAAGAAACCACCATTCGCGTCATTTATCGGCAGATTCTGGGAAATGCCTACGTCATGGAGAGCGAACGCCTCACCGTCCCCGAATCGCAATTTAAGCGCGGCGAACTCAGTGTGCGTGAATTCATTCGCCAAGTTGCTAAGTCCGATCTTTATCGCACCCGGTTCTTTAGCAATGTGCCCCGTTATCGAGCAATCGAACTTAACTTCCGCCATCTCTTAGGCCGTACCCCTGCAGATCTAGAAGAAATGCGCACCCACAGCACCATTCTCGATACCGCAGGCTTTGAAGCGGAGATCGATTCCTACCTAGACAGCGACGAATATCAAACGACGTTTGGCGAAAACATCGTTCCTTACATTCGGGGTTACAAAACAGACGCCACCCAAAACATGGTGCAATTCACCCACCTGTTTGAAATGGTGCGCGGTGCATCCAGCAGCAGCCTGAAAGGCAACCTAGCTGGCAAGAGCCCTCGCTTAAATTCCTTAGTGATTCAATCTACCCCCACAGCGGTGGTTTCTCCAGGCAGCGCTGGGGCCACCTTCCGGGCTCCGGCCAACACAGCCCGCACTTGCCAACGGTTCAACGGGGCAGATTCTGGCAAAGTTTATCGGATCGAAGTCACCGGATATCGCGCTAAAACCGTTAAATCCGTTTCCCCTTACCGTCGCAGTAACCAAGTTCTCTTTGTTCCGTTTGAGCAGTTATCTTCAGCCTACCAACGGATTCATCGGCAGGGTGGCGTCATTGCCAGCATCACCCCTGTCTAAGATCCAACTCAAGCTTTTGTAATTCTCAAGTGACATCAATAAATTATGGAAACCCTTGAATTGCGATCGGTTCGATCGTCCGAAGAAGTACAAGAAGCCATTCGCGCAGTTTACAAACATGTCCTGGGCAATCCCCACGTCATGGACAGCGAGCGACTGGTGACCGCCGAATCCAAGTTAGCCGAAGGCAGCATCACCATACGGGAATTCGTGCGCGCAGTTGGCCAATCAGATTTTTACCGCTCACGTTATTTTGAAACCTGCTCCCCCTATCGGTTTGTAGAACTCAATTTCATGCATTTCCTGGGGCGGGCTCCCCAATCCCAGGAAGAATTGTCAGCGCATGTCGTACGTTGCGTCACCGAAGGTTATGCCGCTGAGATTGACTCCTACATTGATAGTGAAGAATATCAAAGCGCCTTTGGGGAGCACAATGTGCCCACCTATCGTCGGAGCAGCGAAGCGGGGCTGAAACAGGTCAGCTATAACCGTTTGTTTGCGATCGATCGCGGGCCTGCCCAAGTCAGCAGTGCAGTTAAAGCACCGCAATTGGTGTATGCCGTGGCTGCCAATGCCGCTAATGCCATCAAACCGGCTAAAGCAACTGTGATCGGATCAGGGACTGAGCGCCGCTTCAAAATTGTGGTGCAAGGTGCAAAATTCGATAGCCCTCGCCGAGTCAGCACCAGCGAATACATTGTTTCCGCCAGCAAGATGACCCCGCAGATTCAGCGGATTCATCGTTCCGGCGGCAAGATCGTCAGCATTACTGAAATCGCATAGTTGCGATCGAATCATTGCAATGGTTCTGCCATTGATCATTGCAATGATTCAGCGCAACGATTCAGCCAATTGCATCATTCCCGTTCTAAGTAGCAACCCGAAGCATCGGAGGAACCCTTTCCTCCTGCTTCGCTAGAGTTGTGCGGCCTTTTTTGCCTTGTTCTGGTTATCAGTTAAACGTTTTGGTTGAACGTTTTGGTTGAACGTTTTCATCTCTGCGAGATTGATTAATTGTGAGATTGCTTGCGACTGACTGTTATCGCATCCACAGTTTCCTACCTACAGTTTCCCATCCCTTACTTTTGGGACTTTGACCATTTATTTGTATTGCGATCGTAATGAAGGGATTACGCGACTGTCTTGAAAAAGAGCTGGCTGTAACAATGCTGCCGCCAGAAGCCGAAAAAAAGCTGAAATGTTGGATTCGGAGCCGTCACTTAATTTGCTCAGGCAACTTTTTTATTTTTCAAACCGTTGATTATGCCGCCCTCGATCGCTTCTCCACCTGTGTCACCATCCTAGGCGGCACCATTATTTCCGTAGACCCGATCGACAAAATTTGGATGGGCGATCACCGTCAAGTCGTTTTATATCAAGCTAAAGCCAGTTTGCACACCCCCTGCCACAGCTTAAAACAGTACTGGATTAAGTACGGCAGCTTCCGAACTCGATTTGAACTCCAAATTTAAAGTCTGCAAAACACTCAGAGAACAACAAAAAAACCATCATAAAAAACGCCTCATTTCCATGGGGCGTTTGGGAGAGGTTTCAAAAGCAATGTACGAGAGATCCTAGACCACGAAGCAAAACCGTTCGGCAAAACTCATTCAGCGATCGCTAACTTGCGTTCCAGATCAAACAAAAAGCCATGGATATATTCTTCTGTCCAAGCTTCTCCATAAAAGCGCCGGAACATTCCCCGCGCCGGGTCTTTTTCAGCCCGATAACGCAAGTAACGCAATTGAGATTGTTCGATCGCCTGCAATGCCTGCGGATCAGTCACGGGTTCCGCCCGATCTACAAAATCCAGATAGGCATTGAGATAATCTTGAAAGGCTTGAAACACCTGAGTTTCCACAACTTCAGTAAATTGGGGGCGCGTCCACAGAAAAACCGGGGAGAAAAACGGCTTCGCTTCGTCGGGAAAATCGCCCCCCCAAGGCAGCTGCTGCTGGTGTTGGCGGAAAATCGGCAAAATTGGATCACTATAGCGCGATCGATAGGCGTCATCATGGAACAAAGGTTGCATATCCAACGCAATTAAATGGCCACCCGGCAGCGTCACCAAATCCGCCCCAAAAAACGGCAGATCGTAATTTAATTGCGGGAAAATCACAAAATTCAAAACCTGTAGAGACTGTCCACCCTGCACATGAGCCGCTCGAATTTGCCGCAGCTTGGTAGTTTGAAACCCATAACTCGTCGTCAGCACCGTTTCTTCGTGTTTGCCCTTACCGACGATCGCCTGCTTCGACTCAAATCCAGCCGGAATGGGATAATCTTGCAAATCCCAACGAGACCTTAGACGATCGATCGCATAATCAAGAAACGGTTCGTAAAGAGTCATGCAGCTACAGCCAACGGAACAGCATCTTCAAACAAAAATTCGTACAAAAAGCGCTCAGACCACTCATGGCCAAAATAGCTACTAAATAATCCAGACGCCGGATCGCGATCGGCGCTGTACTGATCATAGTCCTTTTGCGCCTTCACCACCCGTTGCACCGATTCAAAATACACCGATGGAACCACCTGATCCAACAGCTTCCAGTAGAGGCTTAAATAATCCTTAAATGCCTCAAACACTCGCGTTGCAACAGTTTCTGGATTCGTCTTAGCAAACAGCAGATACTTAGAGAAGTACTGATTTGCATCGTAGAACTTCATTTCCAAATCCTGTTCCAGATCCGGATAGCGATCGTGCAAAAGTTGTAAAGGACGAATATAGCGATCGAGATAATCTTCATCCTGAAATAACGGTTGAAAATCCATCACAATCAAATTCTTCACCTGCCCAAAAGAGAGAAAATCTACCCCAAGAAGCGGCAAATCGTAATGATGGCTAGGATAGATTACACAATTAAAAATCTGCGCACTGACCCCAGCATCAATATAGGTATAGCGAATCTTCCGCAACTCCGAGCACTCATAGCACCAGCTTTGAATCGTCGCTGGATTTTTGCCACGTTGACTCACGTTGTACTCTAAACCAGAAGGAATGGGGCGCTGCTTAAGATCAAATCGTTGAAATAGCTCCTGTTCTAAATGCTCGACAAACGGCTTGTACATAGAACCTAGCATCTCGTAAACTCCCCTGAGAATAGAGGAGTCCCTCTCGCAAAATCCTCAATATGCACAACAAAGCAATAATCTGTAACGATTACTTTAATCAACACTATCTATGCTATAGGCGATGATGCTATCGCTGACAGTATTGTTAGAGGACAGCCATGACTCTGCCATGACTCTGCCATGACTCTACCATCACTGAGGGGACGTGCTCTGGGGATGCTGCGCAATGAGTTCCTGCAACTGGCTAGGAGCCACACATCGCCGTTCTGAGCAATAGGCTATCAGGTTAATCCCACCCATCATCCGCACCGTGCTGACCCGTACCCGAAAATCATCCGTAATAAACCAGCACCGCTCTTGGCCCTGATTATTTTCGTACTCAGTTTCGATCGTCAACAGCCCATCCTGCCCAAACCAATAGCGGCTAATTACCGGGATTTTTTCCACATATCCTTCATTGCGTAAAATGCGCCCCGATCTGCCCGTCGCATCATCAGGAACATCCACCAAAATCGCAGCATAGTTGGGATTCGGAGCCTCATCATCCAGATTTTGCTGCCATGCAAAACTCGCCCCCCCCATCGCACAACTCGGATCAATCCCCTGGGCTAAACAAATTTTTTGAACCCGAGCATCACTCGCATCCAGCACCTGAATATGCAAATTCGATTCCCCCGATTCATCCGCCCCACGATCGAAATGATGCACCGCACGATTCGTAAACCACATCCCTTCACTCTTTCGAAAAAACGCCATCAACGTCATCGGAGGTATAAAACTCATCGATTAAACATCCCTGTCAAATTTCACGTATTTAGATTTTCTCATCCAGCTTATTCAAAACCCAATCGCACCGTAAAATAACAAAAAAGAATTCCTCCATCAACACAATCATCCCAACAATCATCCCAACAGCATCCCCACGATCAGCACCATGGTTTTATTAACACCCTCTTCAGACATTTGGAAACAACTCCGATCGGGGGAATCCTTCGATCGTCAAGACTTTTCATACCTGAACCTAGCGGAAAAAGACTTTGCCAACCAGAACTGGAGCGGCATCCGCATGCTAGGTAGCAACCTAGGTCACACCCATTTACAAGCCGTTAATCTTCAAGGAGCCGACCTGCGCGGCAGCAACTTTTCAGCCGCCAACTTACAAAGCGCCAATCTCCAGAACGCTTGCCTCAGCCGAGCTGATCTCCGGGATACCGACCTACGCGAAGCCAATTTAGCCGGAGCCAACTTAAAAGGAGCCCGCTACAGTGCCCACACCCAGTGGCCCGAAGGCTTTGCCTACAAAACCAGCGGCGCGATCGGCCCCCACGCCCAACTGAACGGAGCCTTTCTCAACACCGCCAACCTGCGAGGACTCGATCTAAGCGGAGCCAATTTCCTCGGTGCCTATCTCAGCGGCACCGACTTCACCGGAGCCAACTTACACAACGCCCGCCTCAGTGGAGCCGACCTGCGCCGCGCCTTTTTGACCGGAGCTTACCTGCGCGGCGCACGACTCAATGGAGCCGACCTCCAAGACTGTGACTGTCGAGGGGCCGACCTCGGCGAAGTCGAACTCGAAAACCTGCAAAGCATCGCCGGAGCAGACTTTTCCCAAGTGCAAAACCTATCGGAGCAAGCCCGATCGCAATTGCTCAGCCGATCGAGTCGCGAATTAGACGTCTGGAACGCTTACACCCGAACCACCACCCGCAATAGTTTGCACTTGCCATCGCAATCATCACCTTAAATCGATTTAATGCGACTCCGGCATAGAAACCTCTAGCAACTCCTCAAGAGCCGCCGCCACCACCCGATAATCGGGATCTTGGCGTAACTCGATGAGAGCCCTTTTCGCCTGGGAATCATCAAAGCGCTTCAACGCATAGGCCACCCGTTGCCTTGTGCGAACATCCTCCGATCGCCCGAGCGTTAGCAATTGATCCAGCGCTTCAGCTTGCTTGGGGGTATGGGCTAAGAGGCCCAGACCATCGATCGACGATTCATAAACCGTCGCATCCTCCCCCGCCAAGCCTTGCAGACAGACCTCATAGAAATCCTCCGGACAATCCAACTCCGCGATCGCCCCCAAAATACTGCGACGCACCAACCAGTGATCATCCTGGACAAATGCCTGTACCAAGTGAGACACCGCCACCCGACCAAATAAAGATAGAGAATTCGCCGCCTCCGCCCGCACACTTGGTGTATCATCCACCTTCATCATTTTCAACAGCGCCGCAAACGATTCCGCCGTATTTTTTTGGCCCAGACCCATCGCCACAAACGTGCGCACCAGAAATTCTCGATCCTCCACCGATCGCACTAGAATCGGCACTGCCACCTCAGAGTCATAGGTTTTCAGGGCAGAAATTGCCTTGAGGCGATATTGAAAATCTTCTTGTTGCAAAGCCGTTTGAATTTCATCAATGTTCATAGAAAAACTCAAAAACTTTAAACCTTAAAATTCAGTAAAATTCAGTTCTAATACCAAATCAACTAGTAATTGCAACACATAACGATCCCCCTAAATCCCCCTTAAAAAGGGGGAATTTGAAAGGATTTGCCTAAATTCCCCCTTTTTTAAGGGGGCTAGGGGGGATCGGATCTGTAGCATTTAATGAATCAATTTGGTATAAGATGTCGTTTTGTAAATCGCGTCTCCACAGCTCGCAATTTGGGGGCCGATCGTTTGGTATCTTAATTCCAGCTACATTGCCTCACACCCACAGAATTTCTAAACATTCTTTGCAAGAAACGATTTAAATGGACATTACCCAGTTTGTCGAGCAATCCATTGGTCGTTGGAAATCCCAACGGAGCGCTCATCATTTGATTTTTGCTCATTTTGAGGCAGTGCGATCGGAAATTTCGATTGAAAAATTAGCCAATGATGATCCAGTCGTCATTGACCTCTGTAAAGCCTACAGCGTTAACCCAGCACAGATCGCCCAACCCTTTCGCATGAGTTGGCAGGGCGAATCCGATTGGGATGACGATGGAGATCCCCTAGAAGGCAGCACCGTTCTCATCCCCGTACCCGACCCCGATCGTGCCAACCATGGCAAACTATTGCGGGAGCAGGGCTACGCAGAAACCATTCCCGCCGTCGGGCACTATCACCTGACCGAAGACGGCACTTTTGTATTACTTACCGAATACGATCGCGCCGCCGCCGAAGAAAAAATTTGGTTTGCCAATCCTAACGTCCGTTGTCGCGTCTCCTTTATTAAAACCAGTGATGGCTCCGGCATTGTCACCGCCTCCTTTTCCTCCGAAATTCGAGACCTATCAGCCCCTTAGTCTATGCAGGATTTAATCACCCTATCCCAGTGGATGGCAGGAGATTTCAGCAACCAAAAACAGGCCGCAGAAAATCCAGTGCAATTTGCCCACATTCATATCTTCTTTCGGCCCCTCCCCTTCGACTTTTTTTCAGGCATTGGATTTTATTCCGAACAAGTTTACGACCACGACCTCTGGACCCCCTATCGCCAAGGCGTCCATCGAGTCATCCCCCAAGGCGATCAGATTTACATTGAAAATTACGGCCTCAAGGATTCCATTCGCTATGCCGGAGCCGCCCGCGAATTATCTATCCTGCATACCATCACCCCCGATTGCCTAGAGCGGCGCTATCACTGTTCCATGGTCTTTCGGCGTGACGGCGATCGGTTTCTGGGACAAGTCGAACCCGGCAATCGCTGTTTAATTGAACGCACCGGCTGTCAAACCTATCTGGTTAGCGAAGTCGAAGTCACCGCCACCACTTGGGTCAGCCTCGATCGGGGTTTAGATGTCAACACCCATCAACAGGTGTGGGGATCAGAATCCGGGCCACTACGCTTTGAAAAACAACAATGCTTTGCCCATGAATTAGCAGCCCCCTCCTCGTAAAAGATTGCGCTTCTTCAATCGCAGCAGACTAGCCAAGGGATACTAAAATCTGAGAAGATCCAAACAGGCAATTTCCGCCAGCTACGGTGAATCACCCATCCGCAAAAGAAGAATCTTGAACAAAAGAATCTTGGTAGCTGCGATCGAGAACCATCATCTTTGACAAGTTTTAGAAAACATTCACGGAAATTTTTCACAATGACTCAAGCATCAGAAACCACCACCCTGCAAGCCACCGCAGAAGAACTTTCCGAAGTCATTACCGAATTAGAACAATATCGGGAACGGTTATTAAACGACACGATCGAAACCGCCAAACGAGCCAAATTGATGAAAGCTGCCGTCATGGCCCAGCTAGAACCGGAATTGGCCCAGATCGACGCCACCCTGGCCCAACTCCGACAACAGCAAGCCAACCTCACCGCCTAGGGTACACCGAGCCAGCCTAGACCCAACCTATCGCCCTATCTCAGCCATGACCCAGACCATTCCCGTCATCGATCCAGCAGAAAGCGATGCACTGCTGCACGTCGTTCGGCAACAAATCACCCTCGACACCTTCGATACCACCGATCGCGACCTGTTAAAACGCATGGTGGAATGCCTCGGAGACACTAGGGGCGTTGTGCGGCTCGGGTTTGCAGAAAGTTTAGGCGAAATTGGTGAACCCGCCACACCCTTTTTGATCGAAGCCCTGGCCCAGCACAGCAATGTCGTCGTGCGCCGTGCCGCCGCCAAAACCTTGACGATTATTGCCGATCCCACCTCCATTCCCCCCTTAGTCCATGCTTTGCTCCACGATGACGATACCGTCGTCAAAGGATCATCCGTCGGAGCCCTAGCCCGCATGGGAGAAGCCGCCGTCCCCGTCTTGCTCGATATTCTGGCCTCCCCCGATCTGCCAGAAAGCACCAAAGGTCATGCCGCTTGGGCCTTAGCCTTTATCGGCGCAGAGGCCAAAGATTTGCTTTACCGCCACATTGATTCCGATTCCATTGATATTCGCTATGCCATTGTCGGCGCGATCGCCAAAGTTGCCCAGGAGCAGCCCCAGGAAGACAAAGCCTTTCAGGTCTTGCTGGCCGCTTTGGATGACGAGTCAGAAATTGTGCGTTTCGAAGCCGCCTCCGCCCTCGGCAACCTCAGCTACCAGCCCGCCATTCCCCCCCTAGTCACCCTACTGCACCACGAATCCTGGGAAAGCCGCAAATCCGCCGCTCTGGCCCTTATGAAAATTGGCATGGGGGTTCATACCGCCGCCGATCGCCACCAAGCCCTAGAGCCCCTAGAAGCCGCCCTTCCACAGGAAACCGAAGCAGCGGTGCAAACTGTTCTGAAACTTGCCATTTCCCAAATTACCAACCGAATGCAACAGCCAGAAGACGATTGGGATTGAAACTGGGCATTTTGGAGAAATTGCTGTGTCAATGCTACAGACCTGATTCTTCTACCCCCGCCTTAAAAAAGGGTAAATTCAGCCAAATTTTTTCAAAGTCCCCCTTAATAAGGGGGATTTAGGGGGATCGCTATGGGTTGCAATCACCAGTTAATTGGGTATTAAGCATCCGATCGCTTGTATTTGCGCACTAAATCCAATCGCGCCAGAGAACTCGTCGCCGACTCCCGCACATAGGTATCCACCGCTTCATCCTGGGCAAACTGCGTCAGAATATCCACCCCCCGCCCATCATCGATCGACGCCAGCGCATTGACGATCGCCACCTGCACCGCAATATTGTCCGTCGTTTTCAGGGCATGCACCAAAATATCAAACGCTGGCACCCCAATTTCACCCAACGCCATCACCGAAGCAATGTGCACCACCGGATTCGCATCCCCGATCGCGATTTTGAGGCCCTGCAAACCCCGTTCAGGGAACGGTTCATCCGGATAATTTACTGCGACCTGGGCCAACGCCTTCGCACAACTGCCCCGCACCGTCACATTCGGACTATTCAGCAACCCATCCACCAGCCAGGGCACCGCATCCGCCCCAATCACCCCCAGCGTCTTCACCGCCGCCCGACGATAGACCACATCCTCCTCATCCAAAACCGCCATCAACTCCGCGATCGTCGTTTCATTGCGTGTTTCCGCAATTTCTACCATCGCCCGGTTCCGCAAATGGGGATTCGGATGCTTCAGTTGTTCAAATAAAGGATTAGCCGTCATCATTTTTCTCGAAGATTGTCAGGTTAAAAAATTAGGTTACAAAATACTGTCATTACACCCGCGCCACCAATGACGGCACACAGGTCGCACGCGCACGCACCAGCCAGTCCGCATCATGGGCAGCCCGATCATGGGCACCGCGATCGCCCAATTGTTCCAGCGCCATCAACGCTGCATATTTCAAATCCCAAATCGGCGTTTCTAAACACAACTTCAACTCAGGAATCGCACGGGCATCCCCCAGTTCCGCCAATGCCAGCGCCGCCGCCGCCCGAGACTTTTGGAACTGCGGTTCACGGTTATGTAAAGCCTGAATTAAGAGGTCATAAACCGAAGCATCCCGCAGCCAGCCCCACAGCTTCACCACATGGTAGTGGGCACCATAGTCCGTATACGCTTCCGCTGCATAGGTTTTCTGCAAAGCCGCAGGCGCTTCCGCTGCATAATGCTCCAACAGCGTCTGCGTCGCTAAATAACACCGCCCAAAATCCGTTTCATACAACTCCCGAATCGCAAATTCCAACGTCGGTAAGCGATCGTAGGCATGGACAAGTTCCAAATCCTGGGGATGATCCCGCAGCACTTGATCTAAATAGGGTTGAATCTCCGCAAAACTTAGCGGTTGACTCGCCGCAGGCCGATCGCCCAGATCCTGACACCCCGCCTCCGCCAGCAGCCGAATCCCACGCAACCGAAACACCAACGACACCGGACAGCGCGCGATCGCCGGAATCGCTCCATAGTGTCGTGCATCAATTAAATCCTGAATCGCCAACCGCCGCGTATAGACATTGCCACTTTGCAGAAACGCAACCACCGCAGCCATCGGCCCATAGTCCCCCGTAAAGCGGCAGACCGCCGAGATCGCAGCACTGGCCACCGTTTCATCCGCCGCCGTCATAAAGGGACGAATCCGATCCAGTGCCGGAACATAGTTCAACTTCGCCAACGTATGAATAATCACCCGGTAGAGTTGATTCGGCTTAGCCAACAACTGCGCCATCGCTTCCAAAATCTCGCAGTCATCCGTCCCGATTTCACCGATCGACCAAACTGCATTTTCAACCGTGTAACAATCAGCAGCATCTAGACATTGACGAATGATCGGCAACGCTTGTTTTGCTTTTAGTTTTCCCAGAGTCTCGACCGACTTGCGACGGACAATACGATTCTCTAACCGATCGTCCCTATTCTGAATCGCACGCATCAGTGCCGCAATCGATCGATCACTGGGAAAATTCACCAAATGGGACGCCGCAATATAGCGAGAATCCTCTTCACTCACCTGATCCGGCGGCGTATCTAATAACGCGATCGCAGCCTCTTCAGACAGATTAAATAAATTTAAAAAACGCTTATCCATAGCAGGCAGAAACCGGAACGCCAGCAAACGATCGGACGAGAGCAACCCAACCTTAATCTAGATTAATACAACCACTAGCGCATTCATCCAATCTCAGATTGATCTCAGACTGATCTCACAGGACAAAATACAAAAATCTTAGTGACTTCTAAAAGAACCGGAAAATCAATCGATCTCCCTATCCCCAGAAATCACTAAGAGCCTTACAAAGACTTCGAACAATAAATTAGATTCGAACAATAAATTAGAGCTGAATCACAAGTTTCCGCAAATTCTAATCAACTGCAACACTGCCCCAATTAGGACAGAGAATTGATGACGTAATCTAGCAATGCATTGTACTCAGTCAGCGCTTGAGGCGACATATCGCGAGGGGCACAACCCCGGTTCCGAGCAAAGCTCAGCGCTTCAACGTAGGGAGCCGTCGGCAGATTCAGTGCACGATACACTTCACGACCACCTGCAATCCCCCACTCATCCAGAGGACCCGTACCCCCCACAACTAGGCAGTATTGGATCAGGCGCATGTAGTGCTTGATGTCGCGGTGGCACTTAGCCTTGAATGTATCGGTGGAGTTTGCTTCTCCAGCATTATTCAAGTAAGGATACTTCTTGATGCAAGCCTCATAGGCTTCCTTCGCCACTGCATCAATGTTGCTAGCTAGCTTCTCAGCCGCTTCCAACCGGGCAGCAGCCCGCTGGATAGAACCTTGTACAGACTCCAGGTCAGAAGTGCTAGGAAAACGACCCGCTGCATCAGCCGATGCAATCACCGTTGTCACAACTGATTTCATGTCTTAATTATCTCCAGACTTAACTTGATTAGATGTAGATTTCAACGAACGAGGTAATTCCGCAATTGCAATAAAATGCAATGTCACAACAATTCGATCGCAACACCAAACTGGCGACAGTCAAATCACAAGACCTGGAAACCACCATTGGTGCATTGCAATTAAACGCGATCGAGAATCCCTCTTTCTGGGAAAAATCGAAGAGATTGCTAATCCTTCAGGAACTAGCTGAGAGCAGCCATCACGCGATCAAAGTAGCTGCTGGCTTCAGCCACCAAGCTAGCGCAACGATCTTCAACCACGGGAGTTCCCATCTTACGCAACCTAGCACCAGCACGAGCTTCGCTGGGGTTATCAGCAATGTGAGCAGCCGCTTGAGCCTTCATGATTTGCACAGCACGCACCGTCGAAGTCGTAGGGACACCCAACGCAGCGTAGGTTTCCTTCAAACCATTCAAGCAACGATCATCCAATACAGAGGCATCTCCAGCCAGTAATGCATAGGTGACGTAGCGCAGAATGATTTCAGCATCACGCAAGCAAGCAGCCATGCGACGGTTAGGGTAGCAGTTTCCACCAGCTTGGATCAGACCTTGGTTTTCGCAGATCATCCCAGCAACCGCATCAGACACCATGCAGCTTGCATTCGATGCGATCGCATTCACTGCATCCAACCGACGGTTACCAGAAGCAATATAAGACTTCAGGCTAGACAGGTCAGAAACACAAGAAGTGCTGGCATCAGCCGTAATAACGGCTCTGGAAAATGCGTCAAGCATTGAGCTCTCCTTAGATTTTTATAGAGACGTTCAGATCATTGTTTTTAGGAATGTTCTAGGTATGGCCATATCAATGACAAGACCTGCAGCAGAGGATGTTACACGCTGATCTGCTAATCGTTCCTAGAACATCACTTTTTGGATGGATTCCCCAAGCCTTGAGGAGCCATTAAAACCATAGACGGCAAGGTCGAGGCTAGTCCCCAGGATGAGAGACAAAGTAACAAACCGTTACAACCAATACAGAAAGAAACATATCGCTATGAAACTCCAGTGACCTACTCCCGACACTCATGCTGACGCATAGAGCGCGGGCTTCTCAATAACTCCAGCTATTGCTTCGGATGTTCCCTGAGCGTTAAGAACGGAATGACCTACCGCTCTGTGTGTGATGTTAATTGCTGCATTCTGGCCATGGTCTAGAGAGCAGCCGCCATTCGGGCATGCGTGCCAACGGTCGAAAAGTTGCTTATTGATTTTGTGACCGCAATTTGAGCAGTCTTGAGATGTGCCGTTTGGATTCAAATAACAATCGCTGTCGCAGGGGAGCCTTTTGTGGCATGCCCTGGGACAGCGATCAAAATGTCTATGAAGAAAAAGATAGAGCGCGAACCAGAAACTTAGATTGTTTGCTTGATCAAGTGACGGATGACATTGTCCTTAATCATCAGTTGACGCATCACTTCTAACAACACTTCCTGGGCTTGCTCTTGGGAAAGTGCTTTTACCTGATCTTGATACACCGTCAGGTTGAATTGTTGTTCGAGACTGAGATCGAGAGGGAGATCCATAGCTTTACTCCTCACACACAAAGGTTGGCTGGGCTAATACAGACTTTGATATCTAGAAACCAAACCGTTTGGAGACCGGGAAGACCCTAGACAAGAACACTGTTGAAATCCGAAGAATTTAATCAGGTGCACTGACTAGTCGGTCTAATGAACTGCATTAATTCAGTTTTAATCGATGAATTGGTGATTTGTAAATTATGGTAACACGTGATTGACAAAATGTCCACTATATCCACTTCCGTAGCATTGGTTACCAAATCCCAGGGCAAGCCTTGTCAACCTCAGAACTGAGCCGCTTGTGTTGGACAAACCGTGATGACTGCTGATTGTCTCGGCTTCTTTGAAGGGCACTGGCCTATACACCAGAAAACCCAATTTGAATAGTCACTGCAACATAGTCACTGCAACATGGTCGCTGCAACATAGTCACTGCAACATCTGTTGAAATTTGTACAAAGTTGATGCTCCATTCTTACTGTTCTTTGGATCCAGTAATTTATTAAGAAGCAATTCATCCTATGATGGACGCAGGGGTCAATCCTGTTTGAGCTGTATTTTGAGCTGCTGATTTTTTTTAGATTTTTTTGAGGGCTGCGATGAACGCACTAGAGTTTTTTCAGAAAAGTGCTGGGCTATGGCGATCACAGCGCACAACACATCATCTTGCCTTTAAACGCGCGGAGCGGGGAGGCTCCCAAATCCGGGTGGAAGCCTTAGATCACAACCATCCCCGTATTATTGATGTTTGTAAAATGCATGACATTGACCCTGATTTGGCGATCGGGGGAGCCTATGTCAATTGGCAGGGCACTATGCAATGGGACCGCGAAGATGGCGAACAACACGAAGGGGAAACGGTGTTTGCACTCGTGCCAGACGATGACACAGGACGCCAAGGCCGACTCCTCCGGGAACGCGGCTATGCTGAAATTGTGCCGGTGGTTGGACATTATGAAATGGATGCGGAAAATGGGTTGACCCTTTTAACTGAGTATGAAACGATGAGTTCCTCCGAGCGGTTCTGGTTCGCAGATGACAATACCCGCGTCCGCACTAGCACGGTTAAGCGCTTTGGGGGCTTTAGTACGGCGACGTTTTGCACTGAAACTCGCATCAATGAGGGGGATCCTGATCCAAACCCTGATGCAGTGAAGCCAGAAGTAATTCCCTCCTGCTTTGGCTGGTAAATCCTGGAGGAACAGGGCGCTCAATCCCACAGAAAACCCTATCCCTGAGGGATGCATACTCCAACAATTAGCATCCCTACAAGCAGTCCTTTGGTGACCTACGATCGATGTCTGAGCGCATGCTGACGCTTCCCTACCTTCAAGAAATGCAGGGGTATGCTTTGGTACCCGGCATGGTTAATTTCTTTGAATTAAACCCTGACCGATTAATCATTTTTGATTGGATCCAGGCTAACATCCAACAAGTTAATCACCAGTTGCAACAGTATCTCTATGCCTGCCACGCTTGCTTTAATCCAGATGAACAGCCTGCCTTACAAATTTTTGGGGTTCCCCTCAGTCCCTACTTTGGCGTGGATGCGTTTTGCAATTTCTCCTCTCAACCCATGACGATTTTGATCGATGTCGGACGGGTGGAGCCACACCTTTGGCTAGGATTGGTGGCCCATGAATATGCCCATGCTAAAGTCGGTCTACCTGGGCACGATCGCGCCTTCGCTGAAGTCTTAAATCACCTGTGCCTCGGCTTAGGATTGCCCTGTCCTGGCACAACAGAAGCACAACTCAAGCACTATCCCGGCGGGGCTGCAGTGATCGATGCGATCGCCTTTTGGAGAGGCTCTCCGGGCTATTC
This sequence comes from Alkalinema pantanalense CENA528, assembly GCF_050753345.1. Lineage (NCBI taxonomy): Bacteria > Bacillati > Cyanobacteriota > Cyanophyceae > Leptolyngbyales > Leptolyngbyaceae > Alkalinema > Alkalinema pantanalense. The sequence continues at coordinate 26,665 of NZ_JBLZFX010000040.1, forward strand.
CCAATCCACCTTGGCCATCAGCAATTAACTGGATTAGCTGGATTAACTGGATTAGCTAGATTAGCTGGATTTTTAAGCGATTGCAAAAGGAAGACGAGATCGAGACGGTCAACTATCGATTGTTGACTAAATCAAGACGTTGATCAAAACACACTGATTTCACAAGAAACCCGAAAGTGCAGTTCTGGTCGGTGACAGAAAGATCCTATCCTCAGATGAGTTAAGTCGTTAAGTTTCATGAATTGTCTCAAGGAATCTGAGATTTCCGTTTCCCTGTTCCCGTAAGATGTACCTTAAAGCTTGATGAACTTTGATTAAGATCACGGAGGCTCTAGCGTGGCTCTTCCCCTGCTGTCCTACGCTCCTACGACTCAAAACCAGCGGGTTGCTGGCTATGAGGTTGGGAGTAGTGACCAACCCAGACTGTTTTCTACCGATAATTTGCTGTCTTCGAGCGATATGGATACGCTCATTGAAGCAGCTTACCGTCAAATTTTCTTCCACGCCTTTGCCGTCGATCGGGAGCGTTTCCTAGAGTCCCAACTGCGCAATGGCCAAATCACTGTCCGGGAGTTCGTTCGCGGTCTGTGTTTGTCGAATACGTTCACGAAAAGCTTCTACAACCTCAACAGCAATTATCGCTTCGTTGAACATTGCATCAACCGAGTCCTGGGTCGTGCTCCCTACAACGAACAGGAAAAGATTGCCTGGTCGATCGTGGTCGCTACCAAAGGACGGGCGGGCTTCATTAATGAGTTACTCGATAGTGAAGAATACCTGACCAGTTTTGGTGACAATACCGTCCCCTATCAGCGGCGGCGTACCTTGCCCTCTGGCGCGACGGAGGTGCCTTTCAATATTCAAAATCCTCGCTACAACGAGTACTATCGCGCGAAACTCGGCTTCCCTCAAATTATTTGGCAGTCTACTGTCAAGCGCTTTACGCCCCAAGACCAAAAGTCCCAGTCTGGAAACCCTGCTGGCTTCTTGGATATGGCTCGTAGCCTCTCGATGCCTCCTGTTGGGCAACCTGTGGTTTCAGCGTTGAATGTTGATTTTATTAATGGGGTGCCTCGGCGATAAGCTAAGCACTCATTTCGATCTTCAGATCCTCTACCCCTGCATGGGGGTGGTTAGTCTTTCTGAGATGATCTGATATCTCTCTGACATCAATAGTTTTGAGAAAACGGTTGGCTATCCATGGCCAGCCGTTTTTTTGACCTCAAGTTTTTTGTCTAGAAATTAGATTATTTTGAATTCGCTCTACCATAAATGGGTGACCAAATGTCGTTTTTAACAAAAATTGGTTACTATAGGACACAATTTCATCCACCACTTGGCTAGAGGATGCTTAGGAGATGGAAATCGTTGCTTGGCGGTCTAGGGAGTTAGATCTCTGCTAAGGCCACTGTTTGATTCTTTCTTGAAGGTCATCTATGGAAAACCAACACCCACCAGGGGAAATGATTTGGAGATTGCCGGGGTCTGACGAAATTGCACTCCATCTGCGAACCCATCCCTCTGAACCTTGGCGACATTACAAAGATTGTCCGGAATTCGCTCAGCCCGATTCTCCCAATTTCTCTGAGGGCTATCCCACCTTTGTGGCGTTATTGAAAAAAAATTGGAAAGCGCTTTGAGACTCCGCTAGAACTTCTACGGAGTCTTTTTGCTAATCTGAGCTTCTTAACAACACTTCCTTGCGCTCTTGGGGGGAAGGGCGCTTTTTAGCGCTCCGATAACCTCTATGGGGGCGATCACGCCAAGGTCGATCGCGCGGAGGGCAATCTCGATCCGGGGGGAGGGGGAAGCGAAATAATGTAGGATTGGGGCTATTAGGCCGATGAGTTTTGAGACAATTCGTTTTGGGACGATTGATTAGCTTTGGGGCGATCGCTGCGGCGTTTATCCAGCTCTTACTTTATCCTTCAGAGAATTTAATGCTTTGAACTGAAGAGAATTTAATGCTTTGAACTGACTGGTTGGCTCTACAAGTTCTACAATCACGCTGGCGTTAGTCGCTCAAGACACCGTTTTTTTAATGCTCTAAAATGAACTTCTGTTAAGAAATGCCAAGTTCTGAGAACTTGTAACAAATGTGGCTCCAATGGCGTTGTATAAAGAGATCCTGAAGGGGGTCAGAAACAAGCAATTGTTGACTAGCTGATTCAAGCTCTGACCTTGAACGGAACGTTCTCATCCAAGGCAAAGGCTTTCTCATGATTGAGAATTGTCCGAGTTTGCGGAGACCCTGAGAAAATCGCTCCTTTCAATATCGCTGATGGCGCTGGGTTGAGACCAAATGGTGTACTCATTCGCGCAGGCTTGATTCCTTCCAGGCTGCTCGAGCAGGCTGACATTTACTGAGCGAAAGCTCATTCTGAAGCAAAATAAACATTTACTCATCCAAGTAAATTTAGGAGATTTCAAAAATGCTAGACGCATTTGCAAAGGTTGTTTCCCAAGCCGATGCGCGGGGCGAGTACCTGAGCGCTGCTCAGCTGGATGCTCTGAGCGCTATGGTTGCTGATGGCAGCAAGCGGATGGATGTTGTAAACCGCATCACGGGTAATGCTTCGACGATCGTTGCGGATGCTGCTCGCTCTTTGTTCGCTGAACAGCCTCAATTAATCGCACCGGGGGGGAATGCTTACACCAGCCGTCGCATGGCTGCTTGCTTGCGCGATATGGAAATCGTTCTGCGCTATGTCACCTACGCGATCTTCGCGGGTGATGCTTCTGTTCTCGATGACCGTTGCCTCAATGGTCTGCGCGAAACTTACCTCGCTCTCGGAACTCCCGGTGCTTCCGTTGCTGTCGGTATCGGTAAAATGAAGGATGCGGCTCTGGCGATCGCTGGCGACCGCAATGGTATTACCCAAGGCGATTGCTCTGCTTTGATGGCTGAAGTTGCTGCTTACTTCGATAAGGCTGCTGCTGCTGTTGCTTAGTTCTTGACCATCTAGGGTTTCCTTGGGAACGCGCTTCTGTTCTCTTGATCTCACCCTCGATTGTCGCTAAAAAATTTCAACTCAAGGCTTTTTGTAAACACTGGGAGATACTAATGAAGACCCCTATCACTGAAGCAGTTGCAGCTGCTGATTCTCAAGGTCGTTTCCTCAGCAGTACTGAACTGCAAGTTGCTTTCGGTCGCTACCGCCAAGCGGCTTCTGGTCTCGCTGCTGCTAAGGCGCTGAGCGAAAAGGCTGCCTCCCTCGCTGAAGGCGCTGCGAATGCTGTCTACCAGAAGTTCCCTTACACCACTACCATGTCTGGTAATAATTTCGCTTCTACCGCTACTGGTAAAGCGAAGTGTGTCCGGGATATCGGTTACTACCTCCGTATGGTCACCTATTGCTTGGTCGTCGGTGGTACAGGTCCTATGGATGATTACCTCGTCGCGGGTATCGCTGAAATTAACAAGACCTTTGACCTCGCTCCTAGCTGGTATGTCGAAGCTCTCAAGTACATCAAGGCTAACCATGGTCTCTCTGGCGATGCCGCTGTTGAAGCGAATTCCTACATCGATTACGCCATCAATGCTCTCAGCTAATTTACCCTGAACCCTTGATTCATCTTACCCGGAGGCAACGCCTTCGGGTTTTTGCTGTACTCGTTAAAATACCTATGCTCCATGATTCCAACTTCCAATTTGCTGAACCCCTCACACTAGAACAGGCGTTGGCCAATCTCAAAGGCGATGACTTGGGCCTCCGATTCTATGCCGCTTGGTGGTTTGGCAAGTTTCAGGTTAACCATCCTGAGGCGATCGACCTCCTCATTCTCGCCTTGGAAGATATGGACGACCAGACACCGGAAGGCGGGTTTCCCCTGCGACGCAATGCAGCACGCGCCCTAGGTAAACTCGGAGATCAGCGGGCAGTTGCACCTTTGATTCAGGCGTTAGATTGTTCTGATTTTTATGTCCGAGAGGCAGCGGCCAATTCGTTAGAGTTATTACGAGATCAGACGGCCATTCCCCCCCTGCTGAAATTAGTACAGTCTGGGCTTGCAGATGGACAAGTGAATCCATCCACGGCCAATTCACAACCCTTTGATGCGTTAATTGAAGCCCTTGGTGCACTCCAGGAAACCCAGACAGTACCGTATATTCTGCCGTTTTTAGACCATCCACTGGAACGAGTACAGTATGCGGCAGCCCGTGCACTCTATCTGTTGACAGGGGAAGAGAGGTTTGGTTTTCTCTTAGTTGAGGCCCTCAAGGGTGATAACTTGCAACTCCGACGGACTGTCCTGTCTGACCTTGGTGCGATCGGATTTCTTCCAGCCGCCCAACCCATTGCTCAAACTTTAGCGGAAAATAGTCTCAAGTTAGTTGCACTCAAGGGCATCCTGGAAGCTCAGATTGTCCCTGGGCATCTGGGTGATCTTTCTCCCCAGGTAGGAGAAGTGTTGGAGTTGATGGATTCTTTGCTGTAGTTGGAATTGGGTAGCATGTCTTCTGCATTTGCTTTAACGTTACTCCACAACATTGAACAGGCCGATTCTGCATCCAAGTTAGCGGATGCGGTTCAACAGTTGGCGGATGCTGCCATCCCAGAAACAGTACCCCACTTGATTAAAGCCCTTGGTTACAATAATCCGGGAGCAGCCCTTGCCGCCATTGAGGGTCTGGTCAAAATTGGCTCACCTGCCGTGGAGCCCTTGTTGAATTTGTTGGATGATTACAATTACGGTGCGCGGGCTTGGGCGATTCGAACCCTTTCTCTGATCGGTGATCCGCGTGCACTGACTGTCTTGCAGGAAGCTGCCCTAACTGATTTTGCGCTGAGTGTTCGTCGGGCGGCGGCTCGGGGCCTGGGGTTTATCCATTGGCCCAGTCTGGCCTCTGCACAGGATGAGATTCAGAAAACGATCGACGTCCTTTTACAAGTTACCCAAGATCCAGAATGGGTCGTCCGTTTCGCAGCCACCACAGCCCTCCACCACCTTGCCACGCTGCAACCCACATCTCAGATTTTCGAGCATCTCCACAGCCTCACCCACAACGACCCCACCTTGGCCGTCAGAGCGAGAGCACAGTGGGCCATTCAATCGCTCTCAGCTCCACCACCGTAGAAGACTTCGATCGATTTTCGTTTTAGCAACCGACCTAAACTTTGAGATTAATGGGAATGGTGAATATGGCTGAACCCCTAAGCCCGATCGTCCAAGAACTGATCCTGAAAGCCAAAATTATGAACTTTCAGGCTTGGTTCCCAGCCCATCCAGCAGATTCCATTGCTTTGTTCCAGGCAGCGGATGACAACCATCACTGGCTCTCAGACGAAGAACTTGAGGCCATTGCTACCGCCGCTCCGAAGAAAGCACAATACATTCCCGCAGCCAAACAGTTACGAGACAACGCAGCAGACATTGTTGACCAAGCGAGAGCCTCTATTCTGCAAAAGTTTCCAGGGATTACGGAACCCGGGGGAGGGTTATACCCAGAAATGCGGGCAGAAGCTTGCTGGCGAGACTTTCAGCATTTTCTGCGCTCCATTTCCTACGCGATCGCTGGCAACATTCCCGACTATCTCAGTCAGCAGGGACTGCATTTTATGGAAGCGTTGTATTTGGAACTAGCCGTTCCTTTAGATGCAATGACGGCTGGGATTGATGCCCTCGCAGAAGCGTCCCAACCCTACTTAGATCCCAACGATTACAACAAGATCAAACCCTTTTTTCAGCATCTCTCTAACTATCTCTCCCATTTCGGGCAAGATTAACAACCCTAGATTAGGGAACAGCGCATAAATAAAATCCCAATTGGGTAGGGGTAGGAGAGTAAAAGGGCAGGAGGGTAAGGGAATGAAGAGGGGATATTATTTCTTTGCAAATCCCTTAGCAGTATTGCTAGAAATTTAATCATAGCAATTATCTAACTGAATCAGCGTCTTAAGCAGTACCATTGCACCTTGTACACATTGCTGGTTGGAAGTGTATTCATCCACCGAGTGACTAATCCCCGATCGACTAGGCACAAAAATCATTCCCATATCTGTTATTCGACCAATTTCCTGCGCATCATGTCCAGCACGACTCGGCAACTCAAGCGTTGGGAGTTGTAATTGATTAGCCACGTTTTCAATCACCGCCATAATTTGCGGTGCCGCTAATGTGGGCTGAATATGGAGCGTTGGTTGGAGCGTAATTTCCGTTCCCGTAGACTGGGCGATTTTCTCACAAGCCGATCGAATTTGCGCGACCAATCCTTCTAAATGAGCCTGGAACAAATCCCGTAGATCAATGCGCAGATCCACTTGCCCTGCGATCGTATTCGTCGCATTGGGCGAAACCATGAGATACCCCACCGTCGCCACCTGATCTCCTGGGCTGGCCGTCGCAATCTGATTCACAGCCACCACCAACTGGGCCGCCGCCAGCAGCGCATCTTGGCGGGCATTCATCGACGTCGTTCCTGCATGGTTGGCCTGCCCCACGATCGTGACCGCAAAGCGATACTGCCCCACCACACCCGTGACGACACCAATTTCTGCCCCAGCCGCTTCTAGAACACCACCTTGTTCCACATGCAATTCCACAAAGGCCGCCAAGTCAGAGCATTTTTCCCCAGTCTCCGTCAGTTGAAACCGCTTGGCCGTCGAGATTTCCGTCCAGTTCCCCCCCACGTTTTTTAGACAGGTTTCGATCGACGTTCCATCCAACCTCGCATAGAGCGCTGGATCATCCAACAATTCCCCAGCCATCGCCTTCGAGCCAATCACCGATCGCTCTTCATCGGTAAAGACAATTACCTCGATCGGGTGGCGCAGCCGCAGGTGGTTTTCCGATAACGTTTGCACCCCTTCAATGCCCGCCAGCACCCCCAGACAGCCATCAAACTTGCCCGCCACAGGTACCGTATCAATGTGGGAACCCGTTGCGAGGGCTGGTAAATCATCCTGGGTTCCTGCATAGCGACCAATGAGGTTACCCGCCGCATCCACCCGCACAGTCATCCCACCATCCACCATGCGCTGCTGAATCCATAGCCGTGCTTGAATATCTGCTTCACTAAAGGCAAGACGGCAAACACCGCCCGTATCCAATTGACCGATCGTCGCTAGTTCATTTAAGCGCTGTATTAAGCGATCGGCATTGATGGTCAGGGAATCGATCGATAAAGAGGGGAGTTGAGTCACAGTGGTTTTAGGGAATCATTCTCTACACTGCATACAGCATACAAAGAATAAATTCTGTGGGCAATGCAGCTAGTTTGAGAATTTAACAAGCTTGTAGAGGATATTTTTTTACTAGGAAGATGCGTTTAGGTAGAAAACGGTGGTTTAGCGATGCTCAATAGACTCAATTTTGTATCGTTCACTGATGTTGAGAACGGATTACTGAACAATGTTTGAGCCAATTGAGTATAACCATAGCTATCCAATTGTTGATCTAGATCTGAAAACGCCACATTTAACGGTTGCACGAAATTAGAAGCAATTACTTCAGCAGATTCGAAGAATTGACGCTGCGTTAAATCTAGGGAACTATCCCAAGTAAAAACTGTAGCCAGTACCTTGTTACTTGACTTGATGCTAATTTCGATATATTTCCTATCAACAGACGGTTTAAAGACTAAATCCTCATAGCTAATGCCACCTATGAGACCAAAGCGAGAGTTAGATTGGAAACCATAAATTTTGTTCTTCCCAGTACCAAGGCCCAGAAAGAAAATATTTTCTCCACCTTCATTCCAAATAACATTACTACCTACTGTAGTATCAACTAAGTTGAACCCATCCCATAGAGTAATGTGATTGTATCCATCACCTGCATTCACAAAGTTATATCCAGACCGCAGAGCAATTAAATCATTACCAGAATCTGATTGAATCCAGTTTTGACCATTTTCGATCACAATAGTATCATTTCCCAGCCCACCATAAATCAAACTGGTTCCATCCCGGATCATAATCCAATCTTCTCCAGCACCTGAAAAAATTAGATTTACCCCATGATCTACTGCAATAATATCCTCTCCTCGACCAAGCATAATTACACTATTACTTTCACTAGTAATAATTAAACTATCTTGGTCATTTGTTTGAATTAAGTTTTCACCTCGATAGACCAAAACAAAATTATCTAGCGTTTCACCATAAAATTGAATAAATGACTGATTCTTATGAAAAAAATCAACTATTGATCGTAAATCATATTTTTGAGGTAATAAACTAGCTATATACCCATCAAAAAGTATTTTTGTACTATAAAAATACATGCTGAAATATTTATCTACACGATATTTGTCAAGCAGTCCAGATTTTCCTCTGATTTCCTCTTTATAAGATCTGCGAAGATACTCAATGTAACTCTGATAAGTGAATAGCATTGGGAGACTAGGTGGAGCGACAGGATAAGCTAATCCAGGAGATGCTTGTGGTACAGCTACAGTTGGATTTCTAGCTTTCCAAGAAATACCATCAAGAGAAAATTCATCCCAATATCTTTGCTTCCCTATGCTACTTCTAGTAGATAAATCTAGCTCTTCACTTACTAAATTAGATAAAGCAGATGATACTATTTTTTTCAACACAGAACCCCCTGAACTTTGTACAAACTTCAGATAACTATTGATTTTTGATATAGAAGATTGACTTAACTCATTATTCACTTCACTAACTTCTAGATTAGTAGAAAAAAGAGGGGGAAATTCGATAGAAACTGGAGATTGAGCATCAAGTGAACGGACTGTTTGTAATAAATGCTGACTCTTTGTGCGAATAGAAGCTGGTTGACCGTGAAGATGTGACGACAATGGCAAATGATCTGATGCTACAGACTCAAGCCAATGCAAACCAAAAATTAGAATTGGTAATCGACCGATCGCTAGAGTATAAAGTAGCTGTTTTCCTCCAAATAACTTAGAAAAAGAGGACATTTTAGCTAAATTACGTGTTTGATTTTGTGTCTGAAATTCTGAGCTAGATCTATCATCTTGTTCGGATGGAAATATTTTTTGAGCAAGCACGGTTCCACTAAATACTAACCAAGAAGATGAAGATACTGTTTCTAGTTTTTTGTTTCCTTGTATTTCATCAATAAGATTAGTATAAAGCAGACTATAATCAAAATTGAGGTGTTGCTGAACAAACTGGCTAGCAGGTAAAACAACTAGCTCTTCATCTCCATACTCTAAGCGATTAGATAAAGTAATTGCATTGGGATCTTGAGGATCAGAGTTATTCCACGAGATATGCCAGTCAATTCCATTTTCAGAGGCAATTCGTAGATCTATCCCTGGAGCAGAAGGAAGGAAATCAAAAATCTTTGAAACTTCTTCTGGGATTTGCAAGATTTCTACTCGTTCTTTCAAGACATCTAGCAATTGCCTAATCAAGTCATATTGAGACCCCTCATATGCTTGCAGCTTAGCAATCCAGTGAGCACCAATAAAAATATTCGTTCCAGCTTCCAATAATTGATTAATAGTTTCAAAAAAGTGGCTCAAAGACTCTTCGCTAATTTGCTCGCTAGCTAAGACAATTGGAATACTTAATAAAACCATCTCAAGGCATAAGTTCTGCTGTGCCATTTCCCCGAGACGCTCCTTTACCGTGACCCTGACTTACGGTTTGAAGAAATCTATCACCACCTCCAAGAAAATTCAACCGTATTCTATGAAATAACGCTATTTTTTTATAGTCATAGTGGGGTTAACCTCAACTAAATCCTGCACATGACACCTCAGAATTCTACAAAGTTTGATAATTCTTGCAATTAACTCAGCACACTTATGATGATTTTCCCACGATTTTAAGGTCATATCTGTAATTCCTAGCCTATAAGCCAATACTCTCTGAGTTAATCGTTTACGTTCTCTCAATTCTTTGATATTCGTTTTCCAGTCGGGCTTATCGGAAATATCAAAATAGTCGAGAGGCTCATCACCCGGTAGAGGAGTAATCAAATCTTCAATCTCACATTCCAAAAGTTCACACAAGCGGATCACCCGTTGGAACTGGATTGCGCCCACTTTGCCATACTCCCAGTTCTGAATAGTTGTCTCCGTAACCCCTAGCTGAACCGCCAATTCTCGCTGAGTGACAACAATACCCTGCTGGTCTAGCTTACTGCGGAGCTTTGCCAGCGCAGAAGCATACACAGGCTTCTTATCCTGAGCAGTTGTATCTGAGGCGTCAGTAGCCTTATTTTTTGAACTAGTCTGTCTAGTTTTTGAAGACACTATTATAAGGTAACTGTACTTAACTCAAGTACATTACCGTAACTCTTAGCCAAAATCAACACATTAAGAAAAGGTAAAAGTCTGCAATAAAATTAAATTTACCAACTATTGACACCAAACATTTTTTACTAAATAATTATATCTATCCAACTAATCAATTAGAAAATTACAGAACAATCAAGGCAACTTAACTACTCAGGCTCTAAATTTAGAATTTAAAATTCCTGAGCAACTATGGATAGCGTTCTCAACATTCTTTCAATCACTGAAAAATCAGTTAATTTTCAATGAGATCATTTTTTCAGAGGCTTAATGAGAATCTGATTTTCGAGAAAATTGGCTCAAAAGCTTGTCATAAAAGCTTTTGAGGAGTTTTGATAGTAGGCTGAGTAGTTACCAATCAAGATACTGCCAGTAGCCAACATTGCTTAACAAGTATATCGATTTAGACCTTCAAACCCAATTCTGCATCAGGTAAACATCATGAATACCTTTTCTCCAAATCAAGCAGTAGTACCTCCTAGCCCTTTCACTTCTCATCAAGCTGATAATGGCACAATATACCGACTAACATCCAGTGCTAAAAGCTGGGAAGAAGCTCAAGCAGAAGCTCAAAACTTTGGCGGCAATTTGGTCACTATCAATGATGCAACAGAAGAAGCATGGCTTAAACAAACCTTTGGAGCCAATGAACTATTCTGGATTGGACTAACCGATAAAAAACAAGAAAACAATTTTCAGTGGATCAACGGAGAGGTTTCCACCTATCGCAACTGGGCTCCCGGAGAACCAAACGACTATAAGTTTGGAGGCTCCTTTACTGAAGGAGAAGACTTTGCAGTCATGAATTGGCAAGGACAGTGGAATGACTTGCCCAACAATTACTTTGGAATCTATCGTGGCATTATTGAAATCCCAGCTTTTAAGTATCAAGGTAAAACCTATCGATTAACATCCAGTGCTAAAAGCTGGGAAGAAGCTCAAGCAGAAGCTCAAAACTTTGGCGGCAATTTGGTCACTATCAATAATGCAACAGAAGAAGCATGGCTTAAACAAACCTTTGGAGCCAATGAACTATTCTGGATTGGACTAACCGATAAAAAACAAGAAAACAATTTTCAGTGGATCAACGGAGAGGTTTCCACCTATCGCAACTGGGCTCCCGGAGAACCAAACGACTATAAGTTTGGAGGCTCCTTTACTGAAGGAGAAGATTTTGCAGTCATGAATTGGCAAGGACAGTGGAATGACTTGCCCAACAATTACTTTGGAATCTATCGTGGCATTATTGAAATCTCGGATCATCCCATACCCATCCGAATTAACGCAGGTGGTAACAGCTACATTGATGAACTAGGACAATTCTGGCAAGCTGACCAATTTTTTGATGGAGGTAATATATACTTTTCACCTGTAGAAATTTTCAAAACTGAAGATGATCAGCTTTATCAAACTGAGCGTTGGGCCAATCAGTTAAAATATATGGTTCCTGTCGCATATGGAACTTATCAGGTTAAATTACACTTTGCTGAGATTTTCTTCAAAAACTTCAATCAACGCAAGTTCGATATATCATTGGAAGGACAATCAGTTATACAGGACTTAGATATCTTTTCTAAATCAAAAAATGCCTTCTTCCCTGGCGAAAACTCTGCCCTTATCATCTCGACACCATATCTGCGAATCACCGATGGGGTATTGAATCTAGATATGACAGCTAGTTTAAATAATGCCAAGATTTCAGCAATCGAAATCATCCCAACTTTTAATCCGATGGTAATTGTAGAAGATAAGGATGGACAAACTATTGTCACCGAAGACGGAACAGAAGATACCTATCAAGTGGTCTTGAATTCAAAGCCCACCGATAATGTCACAATTAATTTACAGACTAATAACCAACTAACTTTTAGTCAATCCACTTTAACTTTCTCACCTAATAATTGGTATTTACCTCAAAAGATTACTATTGGTGCTATTAACGATAGTACCAAAGAAGGTACACAAAATCTCACTATCTCACACACAACCATCAGTAATGATCTTAACTATAACAATTTAATTATTGAGCCTCTCAAAGTCAAAGTAATTGATAATGATCTTCCTCCTATTAAATTTACTCAGAAAACCATGACAACAATTGACAAACCAACCACAGCAGCTTGGGGGCCTGATGGAAAACTCTATATAGGTACCTATGATGGCGAAATCATCGTTTATACGTTTGACACTCAGTACAACATTATTGAAACTCAGAGCATTACTACTCTCACTAAGCTTTCAAATAACAATATTCTAGGAATTGCTTTTAATCCTTTCGACACTTCTGATTCACCTACTATCTACATTGCCCACAGCAAGTTATTTGCAAATGGAGGCAAAGGATTTCCTAACACAGATTTATCCCCCTACAGTGGACAGATATCCTTATTAGAGGGAGCCGATTTCTCTATTCTTAAGCCCTTAATAACTGGGTTACCCGTTTCTAACCATGATCATGGCATTAATGGCATGACGTTTGATAACAATGGGGACTTATACATTGCTGTAGGCGGAAATACCAATGCAGGTATAACAAATAATGCAATTGGAGGCTTACCCGAATCACCACTCTCAGCATCTGTACTCAAAGCAACAATTAGCAAACCTGATTTTAATGGGAAGATTGAGTATAAGCTTCCTGATGACTTTTTAGCTCCAGATGGGCTTACTTTTGATCCTGCATTAAGTCAGGTATTTGGTGATCTTGCCAAGGTAAAAGATGGAGTCGATGTATCAGTTTTTGCTGCAGGGCTGCGGAATCCCTACGATCTTGTATGGACTACTACAGGCAAGTTATATGCTACTGATAATGGCTCTAATCCCGGATTTGGAGATGAATCAACTGGATCAACAACCCAACAACCTGCAGTAGGTGCATTAGATGAACTCAATCTTTTGATAGAGGGTCACTATTATGGACATGCAAATCGAAATCGTGGCTTTAGGGACCCGAGACAAAATAGTTATCGGCACGGAGAGGAAGGCATCTCTTCAGATGAATACACTGCACCATTAACTCTTTTTCCTTCGTCAACTAATGGTATCGACGAGTACCGAGCTACTACTTTTGACGGTCAACTCAAAGGAAACTTGATTACCCAGCAGTACGATGGTTCTGTTTTCAGTATAAATCTAGCTGCTAATGGGACAGACGTGATTAAGAATGAGAGCTTAACAGGTATTGCTGATGGGCTTGATATTTTAACTGCGCCTGGAGGATCTCTAATAGGGATCGACTTTACAGACAGTCGAGTGACTGTAGCAACCCCAGATGATGTAGTCGGCACAGCAGTCACAGCTTACGATATCTTTCCTTGGCGTGCACCCTCTATCGGTGGCAATCGCTTTGTAATTGGGGGACAAAATTTTGGGAACCTAGAAAATACAACTGTCACAATAGGTGGACAGTCTGTTCAAATCACACAGGTAACAGACAAGCAAATTATAGGAATTCTACCAAGCTTACCTACCAGTGGAAAATTTCTAGATGTAGTAGTTTCCAGTGGGGGACAAATTACAGAACTCAAACAAGCATTCTTACCCCTGAATGGTTCCGCTAATTTCATCTAATATAGAACACAGCTAGGAACAGTGCTTCTGAGAGTTTAGAGTCATCTGAGCATTACTGAATTTTGTTAGCACAAACGAAGCCAAAAGGCTTTTATAGACGAACGGTACTGACGGAAACATAAATCAGCAACTGAAACCATTAAAAACTTGTGGTCGGTTATGCCAATTATGACCTTATGTCAGTACCATTTTTGATAGACTGTTGCATAGTCAGATTTAGCAACGCCTAGTTCACCGTTTCCAATACAAGAATAATATACTAATATGCAAAAAACGGGGAAAAGTAGAAAGGGTGGAAAAACGAACCATCGGAACTCACAAGATACAAAATCGAGAGCAGTAGCAAAATCACAAACAGCTTAATCAGAACATAGGTGATGAGATTATCTGATTTCCATAGGTTTTGCATTACACGCCACCTCCATTGAAATACCAAACGAGAGCAACAACAGTCAAGAGTAAAACTTGAACAATGATATAGAGAACACCACTGATGGGATAGAACGGCATATTGACAGACCTCCTTCCCTAACTCCTAATGCGTTTCCCGCCACTAGCCCCCTAGACTTGGCAGCCAAGCTGCTCAATATTGACTAAATCCGGCAGACTCTTAGGCACCGTACCATTTGCCAACCAAGTTTTCATTTGAGGCGAAATTTGCACTTGTTCTAGCCGAGCTTGCAGATCTTCTCCCTCCAGAACCTCCGACTTGAGTAGATCCTCCGCCATCATCTCTAGTAATCCTCGGTTCGTTGCCAACACCGTTTTAGCCACGCCATGGGCACCTTCAATCAGTTGTTTCACCTCCGTATCGATCGCTTCGGCTACCCGATCGCTAATCGTCCGACGCGGGGAAGAATACCCCTCTAGAAAGCTCTGTTGACTCCGGTCAAAGGCGATCGGCCCAAGACTAGCACTCATGCCATACAGCGTCACAAAGCGTTCCGCCAAATCTGTGGCTTTTTGGATATCGTCACTGGCCCCCGTGGACACCGTTCCAAAAATCAACTCCTCAGCCGTTCGTCCAGCCAATAGCATTGCTAACTGACCCCGAATTTCCGACTCGGTCATCAAAAACCGATCTTCCTCCGGCATCTGTAGTGTATACCCTAAGGCTCCCAGCCCCCGTGGAATGATAGAAATCTTCTCAACCTTCCCCGTGCCTGGAATGATTGCCCCCATCAACGCATGCCCCACCTCATGGTAGGCCACCGTTCGTTTTTCCATCTCATTCAATACCCGCGATCGCTTCTGCAAACCCGCCACCACCCGTTCGATCGCCTCATTAAAATCCGCCATCGTCACCGCCGATCGCTCCACCCGTGCCGCCAACAGTGCTGCCTCATTGACCAGATTCGCCAAATCTGCCCCTGCAAAGCCAGAAGTCCGAGCTGCAATCACGCTTAAATTCACATCTTCCGACAGCTTCACACTCTTGGCATGGAGACACAAAATCGCTTCCCGACCCAATTTATCCGGTCGATCGACCAGAATTTGCCGATCGAAACGACCCGGACGCCGCAGCGCCGGATCAAGCACCTCGGGCCGATTTGTCGCCGCCAGCAAAATCACACCCGTATTTGGATCAAACCCATCCATTTCCGACAGCAACTGGTTAAGGGTTTGTTCCCGCTCATCATTCCCCCCTAGCATCGGGCCTCCGGTGGCGCGAGATTTGCCCAAAGCATCCAATTCATCAATAAACACAATACAGGGCGCTTGATTCTTCGCTTGGTCAAACAGATCACGAACCCGCGCAGCCCCCACGCCCACAAACAGTTCAATAAATTCGGAACCCGAAATACTGAAAAATGGAACCCCTGCCTCACCCGCGATCGCTTTGGCTAGCAAGGTTTTTCCCGTTCCCGGTGGGCCAATTAATAGGACACCTTTAGGAATCTTAGCCCCCAACCGAGCGTACTTTTCAGCATGTTTCAAAAAATCGACAATCTCTTGTAATTCAACCTTCGCTTCATCCACGCCAGCGACATCATCAAAGGTCACCCCTGTATTACCCTCAGCATAGATTCGAGCATTGCTTTTACCTACGGTTAACGCACCTCCTCCCAGCTCTCCCCGACCCATGAACCAACCCCAGAGACTGAAGAATAGCAGAGGCGGCAAAATCCAGCCTAGCAAGGTAAAAATCCAATTAATGTCACTGGTAGATAGCGCAGAAAACTCGACTTTATTGTCCCGCAGAATTTTAGGCAACTCAAGATCATTCGCCACTGGCGTGGTGATCCATTTAGGCGCATTCTCCTGAGCATCTTTCAGGGTGTAGAGGATGCGATCGCTACCCACCTCTGCCGTTTTCACTTGCCCTGCTTGCACTTGTTGAATAAACTCACTATAGGGCTTGCGGATATAGGGCGGCTGACGAAATAGCAACGAATTAATCAATAGCAGTAAACTCAGCCACAACAAAAGGCTTCCCCCAATTTGTTTGGGCTTAGGCAGGTTAGACGGGCGATCGCCTTGAGTATTGACAGGCATCGGGACACTCCTTGCGGCGCGATCGAATTCTATGGTTTCACCCTAAACCATAAAGTTGAGAAACTTGTGAAGTCAGCGCTGCCTAGGACAAAACTTGAAGAATGACGATTCCAAGCTAGACACTAACCAAAAGAAATAATCATTCTCTAAAAGCATGAAATAATTCTTTAACCTTGCCAGCCAATAAGAAGTTTATTAGAGTTCCCGATTAATCGACTAGTCACAGGGCAAGTATCATAAACTTCTCCCAAATTCCACACGCAATCCTAAGCAAAAATATTTTTTATTTAGAAAGATCTGACAAAAGAGACAGAATTACAGAAATAGGATTTATGGTGTAAGAAGGAAGGGATAAAATAGCTACCCTTTTTAGAAAGATTGATTAACTTTCATAGAAGATTTGTTAGGGTAAGCATTATTGATTACATATCGGCTTTTGACGATAAAAGCTTAGAAATTTAGGAGAAGCTAATTAGCGCACAGAGGTGAATTACAAGGTTAAATCTTAACTGTTGAATCTTAACAGAGAAATACGATAACACTGGAGCGATTTTAAGTTTAGTCTCTAGGAATTTCAGCGTTCAATTTTTAACTACTCCCAACGGAGGAGGTATTTAGTAGTGCCTAGAAAAACATTCTAAAACATTCCGCCGTAAACAATCTTAATTCAAGATTGCATTTGATATATCCACTATGAATATATCAACATCTCACTGTTCGATCGAACCAACCTATTTAAAGTTCTCCATTAATCATTTCTAGAGGAAGAATAATGACTGAACAAAGATTAGCAAATATAAAATTAAATTTAATGACTTCGGACAAGCAATACTTCCAGTCACCCATTGCTTGGGAAGATCAAGTCTTCTACTTTCTCATGCTCGATCGCTTCTCCGATGGCAACGAAAACGGATATAAAAACAATGCTGGCAATCTCGTACAGAGTGGCACAACTCCCTTAGGAACAGTTGCCGATCGCAACCATGCCATTCAAACAGAAGCAGAGGCTAGCCAATGGCGCGAAGCTGGAACTCACTATGTTGGGGGCACCCTCAAGGGACTCGCTAGCAAAATTGGCTATCTCAAGCGGTTAGGGGTAACAGCCCTGTGGATTAGTCCAATCTTCAAACAAGTCCGATTCCAAGACACCTACCATGGCTACGGAATTCAGAACTTTTTAGCCATTGAACCTCGCTTTGGCCGTCGCGAAGATCTGCAAGAAGTGGTACAACTGGCCCATGCCCACGGCATTTATGTGATTTTAGATATTATTTTGAATCACTCAGGCAATGTGTTTTCCTACGTAGGCGATCGCGATCGCCCCTGGACAGGCAACACTTATCCAGTTGAAGGCTTTAACGACAAACAGGGCCATCCCACGATGCCCTTTGCCAAGACCGATCCCCAACATCTACCAGACATTGATGGAGCCGTATGGCCTGCCGAATTCCAAGATCCCGATGCCTTTACCCGCAAGGGATACATCAAAAATTGGGATTATGATCCCGAATTCCGCGAGGGTGATTTTGGTGACCTGAAGGATGTTCACCACGGCTACGGTTCTGCGGATGATTACCAAGTCTCCAACGCATTGCAGAATCTCTGTAAGGCTTATCAGTATTGGATTGCAGATGCAGATATTGATGGCTTTCGCATCGATACCGTCAAGCATATGGACATTGGCGCAACCCGTTACTTTGTCTCGGTGATTCGCGAGTTTGCCCAAAGTATCGGCAAGGAAAACTTCTTCTTACTGGGCGAAATTACCGGTGGACGGCAACGAGCCTATGAAACCTTGGAGTTAACGGGATTGAGTGCGGCTCTTGGCATTGATGATATTCCCGATAAGTTGGAATACTTGGTCAAAGGATATCGCAATCCCAGCGAGTATTTTGACCTGTTCCGCAATTCAGAACTGGTTAACAAAGGCTCCCACATTTGGTTCCGCAATAAAGTTGTGACCTCCTTTGATGATCACGATCAAGTCCGCAAGGGCAGTCATAAAGCGCGGTTCTGTGCTGATGCTAATGCGGAAAAAGTCATGCTGAATGTGCTGGCTTTAAATGCCATGACCTTAGGGATTCCCTGCATCTACTACGGCAGCGAGCAGTGCTTTGATGGGGAAGGTGGCAGCGATCGCTACATTCGGGAATCGATGTTCGGCGGTGAATTTGGTGCATTTAGAAGCCGGGGAGTCCATTTCTTTAACGAAGAAAAACCGGTTTACCAGGAACTGGCTAAGGTACTCAACATTCGTCGGAAAAATATTGTTCTGCGGCGCGGTCGGCAATACCTACGACCCATTTCGGATGCCAATGATGGGGTGCGCTTTAGCTTTCCGCAAATGGTCGGTAATCAAATTCGTTCGATCGTGCCTTGGTCACGGCTTTTCAACGGTAAGGAGATGGTGTTGGCGATTAACACAGATTATGACCAGCCTAAAACTGCCTGGGTGACGATCGACAATGAACTGCATCAAACAGGGGATGGGTTGAAGTGCCTTTACTCAACGGATGTAGCGCAGATCGGTCGATCAGTAACGGTGGAAGCGCGGAATGGGAAAGCGGTGTTGATTACCGTTCCTGCCGCAGGGTTTGTAATGTTTGAGTAATTTAAGGAGAGTACAGTATGAAAACGTCTATAGAAAAGCCTTTGGAACGAGGCATAAAAATTGATGCTGCGGCATTGGCGGTTGCTCAAACCGTTGAACTGTTTGGGCATGTCGTGTTGGTTGAGGGTTATGCGTTACCCACCTATAACGGGTGTCATGCTTTGGTAGCCCTGCGGGATACACCGGGTAAGACGGTGGCGGTGCTGACTGCTGAGCCGAGGTTGCAGAGCTTGTTAGAGACGGCCTTAGCAACGGGCAATCTGATCGCTTTTCTGGGACAGAAGCTCTCGCATCCGCCAACGCCGAGGGGTGGTACCTAGGCGGTAGAGGTTTACAGCATGGATGGGGTGATTCTGTACAACATGAAGTAGGTGGGTTGAGGTATGCGATCAGCGTCCCATAACCTGTAACCGTTCAGGGGGGGTACGGATTTAGTGGCTTTCAGCCATTGCTGAGAATCCGGATCGGCAAAAATCAGGCTCAACTAGGTCCAAGCAGGCTATTTCAAGAGCTGGAACCCTCATTCTCTCGTGACCCCCTGAACGGTTGCCATAACCTACCTGTCCTGAACGAGAAAATTTACTGAAACAAAACTACTTATTAGCAAGGAGGCTTGAATATGTCCAGCGATATCATGCTCGATGACAATACTGTAACCGTACAAGCCTGGGATCTCAAATTAGATGCCCCCGATCGGCGTAAGAATCAAACTCCTTTTCGTCGTGCTCTTGTTCATGACTTCAATGATGGACTAACACTCAATTGGGGAAAGGATTATCCAGGTGGTGTAAAAATCTGCGGAGAAGTCTATATTGATGGCGGTAATCTGACTTTGAAAGGCGCAGATCTCAAATTAGATGCCCCTGATCGACGTAAAAATCAAACTCCTCTTCGTCGTGCTCTTGTTCATGACTTCAATGATGGACTAACACTCAATTGGGGAAAGGATTATCCAGGTGGTGTAAAAATCTGCGGAGAAGTCTATATTGATGACGGCAATCTGAATTTGAAAGGTAATGCTGCGATTTCGGGCAACTTGAAGACAAATGAGGCTTTAATCTCGGACTTAAAGACGGACAAAATTGAGCTTCAAGGCACATCGCAGATAGGCGGAGGGCCAATTCATCTGACACAGTTTAATAGCGTGAAAATTCAACCTGATTTGATGGAGGTCAGTATTTCATCTGGTATTTTCAGATCGACGCTTTCGATTAGCTCTGACGAGATTACCTACGCAAAATCTGGAGACGACGAGCTGAAGTTAGTAGCAGCGATTAAGCGACTCCTAGATGAGGTGGCTCATTTGACAACCCGGATCGATAAGCTAGAGCACCCACAATAATGGGACAAAAATCTGCGTCCTCTACAAGTACACATGGGGTTAATCCTAATTTTGATTGCTCTTCAGTAACGCATTCTGTGGGCAACCCTTGATAATCTGCCTTAATCAAGGGTTGCAGTAAACCATTAAGCAGTGATTAAAGCCTGGTAACAGGAGGGATAACGATGTTGAGTTACCGAGAAGGATTGGCCAAGATAGGGATTTCCCAAAATACACCTATTTCCTACAATCAAAGTTTGCGTCAGGCAATTCTATCAATGCATTTTCGTGAAAAATGCATTGAACTCGGATAGGTTACTTCACAGATGACCAAACTATATATCCTGAATTTCAAGCAATTAATCCTTGGGATAGGGTATAGCCTCAGGCACCCCTAGTTGTAGGCATCTGAAGCTAGCTAACGACCCTTAGTCAAAGCTTTCACTAGAAAGCATATTCGTGCGAATGGAGATTGATTTTATGAAGACTCTACGAGAAGTAGCTCGGATGTTGGGCAAATCAAGTGTAAGATCGATTGCTAAAGCATTAGCACTTAATCCTCCAATTTCACTTAGGAAAATACTTGAATCTAACATCACTCCTACTTTAATCACTTACTACATTGTCAAGGATGTCGATGGTAAGCTCGAGAAATCTGCGAAGGTCGCATGTAACTTCTGGAACAAGTTTATCAGTCCAAAATACTCCATTGTGGTGCGATTAGGTATCTTTACAGAAGATAGCGATACGATTGCTAGAGCATATGCGCCATATGAGAAAGACGGTGTTTTCTATGGTGTTGTAGAATTCAATACCAAATACCTTTCTTCTTACACCCGTAACGAAATTTCGGGAACGATTGCTCATGAGATTGGACATACTCTAGGGATGGGATGGAGTGACTGGATGGGACTGTTTAATTCAACCACTGGCGTATTTACTGATGCTGCAATCAATATGCTTCCTGACTTAAGTGATATGCGTGTTGAAACCCATGGGGGATCGGGAACAAGGCTCTCACATTGGGACGAAGACAGACACGGCGCATCGTTGATGACAGGCTGGAAAAACTCTAAAGAGCATGTTCTTCCGGTGACGATTAGGATTATGGGAATACTCGGACATCGCATTGCAGAAGATTTACCTCAGAAAACAGACCTTGATTCTCTCTTAAATACACTTTCGCAGGTAATGTTTTCTCGTCAAGCAGAAGCAAGAGCATTGAACCTTGACTATTTTGAGGAAACTGAACCTTGGGAGAATATACCTCATGATCAGCCACTTCCCCAAAAAATGGGGTAAGCAATGAGAAATGAGAGATCAACTTGACATGCAAAGTAAAAAAATTATTGGGGAGGAATACTGTAACTGAATTCAAAGATGGTAGGAGGTTTTGTATGGTAGAAACGTGAGATTATCTCGTACCCCGCCAGCAGAAAAGAGGTCTTGATGGCGTTAAGGAACATGACCGTGCTACAGGGCGGGGCGCGATCGGTAACATCAAAAATTTACTTGTTGTGGATAAATCAAGGGAAACAAAAGGGTATGTCAAAAGCATTGAATCCAGCGATCGCCCTCTCATCCATCCAGTTTTTCCAAAGCTCAAGGGAGGAATCATGTCTGACCTCAACACCAACTCACCCTCCAATGACATCGACAGCGCCACGTTTGCGCTCAACGAATTTAACGCCCTCAATAACGAAATTGTAAAGCGTCTGGAAATCCAGTATCAATTTATTGCCCTTGCCCTGATTGTTGCTGGGACATTTCTATCGTTAGGCTCACAAACCAACACCACCCCCGTGGTTTTGCTGGTCTACCCGATCATTACCCTGTTTCTAGCGGTCGGCTGGCAGCAAAACGCGATCGTCATCCGCCAACTGGGTTTGTATATCCGCGATCGAATTGAGAGCCGAGTGGCAGGTGGCGGCTGGGAAAATTACAGAAAAAGCATGTCTCCCATTTTCCAGAGAAATTTAGCGACGTTGTTTACACGCGGAACCTTCATCGGCACACAAGTGGTTGCAATTATCATTGCCTTACCCAGACTCAAATTTTCAGGGTTAGAAATTGTCATGCTGGCAATTGACGTGATTGCAGTCATGATAACGTTTGGGATGATCAGAAGGCCACCTTTTACAACTTCCCAAGAACAGGTCTTGGAGACACATCAGCAATCACCCCGCCTACACAGTAATCGATGATCTGGTAAGCAGGCGATCGTCCAAATCAAACAGGAGGTGAACTTCCATTGAACCGATCAATTTAACAGGACTACGATCGCTGTTCTTTTGATACAAAGGCAAGCGCGATCGCTCAAACTAGGGGCTAACCATAAGGAGCATCTTCAGTGAAACCCTAATCTTCTCTCAGATGCTATTCCTGAATCAGATTTTAAAGAGAGGACACTATGCTCAAACAGACATTCACGATCGCAGCTTTAAGTATTGCCCTAGCAGGTAGTCTAGTTAGTTCAGCAAAGGCTGCACCTCAAGACTTTGTCGGTAATTGGGTCAACGTTAACTCCAACACCAGCGGCATCACACGATTTGTCATCACAAAACAAGGTCAAGACCTGCGTATTCAAGTGTTTGGCAAGTGTCATCCAACTGACTGCGACTGGGGTTTAGCCCCGCTAGTGACCTATGGTAGAAACGTCCAAGATCCTAACCACACTGCGGCAACTACCACCTATGCACCTTCCTTTGCCAGAAACATCCTAACACTCAACTTGCGGGGAGCCGGAAACAATCAAATTGTCTTGCAAAACTTTACTCAATTCGTTGATAACAGCAATCGCCAAAACTACTTCACCCAGGAAAGCTTCCGACAAGTTGCCCTCACTCCCCGACTAGTTTTTAAGGGGACAGAAGCCTATACCGCCAATGGAAAGCAGTGGATTAGATATAAGCTCGCGATCGCCAACAAAGAAATCTTTCCAGCGGAACTCTTCGCATCTGCTCCTGATTTACCCCCTTGTGGCTCCAACACCAACGCCTCCAGAACTTGGGTTGATATCTTCAACACTGCAACGAATCAACGAATCTACGGGTTCTGTGCCCTCTCTTCACCCCAAGATCTAGACTCCCTGTGGTTTGCCGTAGAACGCGGCACAGCTCCACCCCAGCAGGTTTATGTGGTGTTGACCGATCGCAAAACAAGCACATCTTACCGTTCTAATTCAGTCACTTTACGCTAGTTCTTTCCAAACCCTCTTTACAAAATACATTGAAATAGGAGGCAATATGGGCAGTAATCGAATCGGACAATTGGCATGGGTCGCTTTAGGGTTAATTGGTTTAATTTCGATCGTTGACATTGATGGGATCCCGATCGTGATCTGTCCCCAGTGTGGCAGATGGTTTAATCCGTTATTTGGCATCTTACTGGTAGCACTTTCAGTTGCTGCTTTTGTCACCAATCGTCAGACTGTCGCACAGACCGAGAAAACAGCAGCACAGGAATGACTGAGAGATCCGTAGTGCGATCGCTAGGGATTCTAGCGATCGCGGACATCCTTTAGCAAATGAAATACCCGTGATCCATAAAATCGTCGGTTCTAGCAAATCAATCCATTTTACAGAAATAGGTTGGGGCAGCATTGACTGAATGATTCAAGTTGTAATCTAAGGTTTACACAATGAGTGAAATTATTAACGAACGCTGTAGCATTTACGGATATCTCTACGGCGCAATTTGTCCCAATTTTCTAGTTTGGGATGCCATTGGTGGGGCTGAAATTTATGCCCGTACCTCAGAGCGCCAAGAGGCCACGACTGACAGTTTTGCCCGACCCAATCAAGGCAGCCTCAAATCAGTAGTGGAAGAGGTCGAAACAGCAAGCTTGCAACAGCTAACAGCCCCCAGCCATATCCTGCGGGCAACCACCGACGATCGGGGGGCGTTTTGCCTTTTCGATCCAAACTATCAAGGGCAATTAATCGACCTCTTTGCCTGTATTCGTCAGATTCCGGCTCCCAGCTTGGAACAGGGCAGTGTTGAACTTGAACGTCCCCTATGTTTATTCCTAGGAACGTATAAACCTTTCAAATTCGGCGATCGTTGGTATTTAATCGCCGTGATTCCAGCGGGGATCTGGTGCCGCATCCGACGCAAAGCCGATCTCTGGGTCATTGTTGGTCGTGTTACTCCCTGCGATAAACCGACTGTTGGGCTTGGCGCACTCACGGTTACCGCTAGAGATGTGGATATTAGAGTTGTTGGGAAATAAAACCAGCTCTGGGACAGGGTTTGCCCTGACTGTTATCTAACTTATGCTGCATCTAAGTAGAAGTTCCACAAGCCTGCTGCGTT
>NZ_JBLZFX010000041.1:0-49169 GCF_050753345.1 Alkalinema pantanalense CENA528
AAGCAGACGAGCAGGGCGGCGAGTGCTGGCGAAAATCAGCCGATACTTAACCCAAATGCTGAAGCTCAAAGTTAATCGGGAAAAGAGTCGAGTGGTCAAGATTGAGGAGTTGAACTACCTGGGATTTACCTTCCGGGGCATTCGGATCTTCGCATCTGACCAAGCTCTCCAAGACTTCAAACACCGTTTGCGAGGCTTAACGTCGCGCAGTTGGGGAGTTTCTATGGCAGAGCGATTCGAGCGCTTGAACCGATATTTACGGGGGTGGATGAATTATTACGGCATTTCTCAGCACTACACTCCCATGGAAGAGTTAGATCATTGGCTGAGGCGACGGATTCGGATGTGTTATTGGAAGCAGTGGCGCAGACCGAGGACACGCATTACCAACCTGCTCAAACTGGGGACAAGTAAGCGTCATGCGATTTTGACGGGCATTAGTCGTAAAGGCTATTGGCGCTTGTCAAAGACGTTAGCAACGCAAACGGGAATGACGAATGAGTGGTTGAAGAAACAGGGATTGCTTTCAATTAAGCAACTTTGGAAGAAAGCCCAAGGTTACGCTTAAGTCATCAGTGTTGTTTGCGCGTCGTCATGAACCGCCCATTGCGGACCCGCACGATGGGTGGTGTGGGAGGGGAGGGTTAAATTCCCTCCTCGACCCGATTAGGCGACTGGCTGTACGGTACCAACTTCACCCATTTTTCGGGCAAACCTCAAAAGCCAACTCGTGTCGATAGAAACACACGTTGAATTCTGCAAAGAAGTTCATGTGACCCAGAATCACAGGTGTATCTCTCATCTCAGTCCAAGCAAATCCAAGTAGAACAGGAGGGAACTGGGCGATCGTACCAGACACAACCAAACCGCGTGAATCACTCCGAGCCAAATTCCCACTCAATGGAATCGAAACCGTCTGATTTTCCCAGATCGCTCCTAGCTGTAGACCGATCTCATAGGGCAAAACGCTGACACTCGCACCCGTATCTAGCAATGCTGTCGCCTCTAGAGAGCGATCGCCCAGTGTGAGAGTTAAAGGAATATACGGCATGACGACGGATCGCCCAAGACTATCGATTCGTTCAGTGAATGAATAGCGTTGTCCATTAAGCATTGGATGCTGCCTTTGCTGCCACCAGAAGATCTGACAATGCCTGAACAGATGCGCTATCAGTTTGAGGCGACCATACCACGGCTTCGGTGGATGCAAGTTGCTGGAGCAGCGTATTCTCCAAATTAGAAACTACTTTTGTTGGTTCTAGGTTGCATCCTTCTTCTTTGGCAACTGCTAGAAGGAGAAAATGGATAAGCCGCAGCTTATCTTGATGAGATAACTGATCAACGGTCGGCAACAGTTCGCTGAGTGACATATTGCTTGCTCCAGAGAATACGCCTCTCTATATTATATGTTTAATTCTCCTGTTAGGCTCAGGACATATGTTAGGCGGTGGTTGAAGACTTTTAAACCTGTTATGGTCGAATTGCATACCAAGCATGTATAAACAGAGTCTGCATGAATAGCACTGGACTATCAAATCCGCTGGATGCAATAATTGCCGAGACTTCATGAGATGGTAATACCGCCGCATCCCGACCATGAGAATCGAGAAAGTCTTTGATTGTCTGCTCAGGATATTCGGCATACTGCAACATCCGAGTCCAAACCTCACGCAAGCTTTGATAGGACGAAGTGGACATATCAGACGCTAAATCCGCACTAACTAAATATCCTTGAGGGCGAAGTCGTGCCGCAATTTGACCGAAAAAGTTGCGCCTCTCCTCTTGCTTCATAAAGAAGTGCGAAACCAATAGGCAAGTTGCCGCATCAAACGGCTCCGAAACAGATAATGAATCTAGATAACCTTCATGCCAAGTGCAACGCGATGCAATTCCACTTGCTTCGGCTTTCTGACGGCAAATTTCAAGCATTGCGGGGGCAGGTTCAACCGCTGTAAATTGCCACTGGGGAAATTCACGGGCGAGATAAATCAATTCCAAGCCAGTACCAACACCGATACAAAGAATTCGCGCATTGAGCGGAAGATCAGCAAGAACCAGGCGGGTCAATAAATGAAGTGTGTCGCGCAATGGGGCGAGTTTAGCAAATCTTTCGTCATAGGTAGCGGCGCGTTCTTCGTCGAAGACTACAGCTTGTTCTTGGTTTTGCATGTAGAGAATAAATAACTTTGTTATCTGTATTTTACAAGGATCAAAATCTTGACTTAGAGGAATGCTGTTCAGCCTAACGCAAAGTTCACCTGCTGTGAGTTGATTTTGCTGAGAATAGTTTAGCATTGCCAGTCAGGTGCGACGACGGGTTAGGCTGGGCCAATGAGGAAGATTTCCTGAAGATTTCACTCAGAACGACTGCCCACGAAACAATCTGAAAAGCCGATCGAACTCTGCATCACACAAATGAGGGAGAAACTACACGATCGTTCGCAATGACCACTATTTCTGCTTCCGTGGACGGGTTCCTGGGCAAATGAGCCAGTTAGTTTTGCTAGAACCTCGATCGATTAAATGCTGGGAAAACGAACGGATCAATGTTGCGAAAGCCTCGATCGATGAGTCCGCGCCGAGTCTCAAATAACATTGATGATGCGATCAATGAAGCGATCGTAATAGCCATAATTCTGAAACATGAACTGAAATACTGTAAAAACAGAGACTAGAAGGTTTTTTTTCTCTCTGGGCTCAGGCTAACAATCACTTTGACCGGGCCGATGCTAATCAACCTTGACTTCACGAATGACTAGATCGGCAGCTCCGCGTCCAACGAATTGTTCGTCGCTAAGTGTTAGACGAGCTACGTTTTGTCCATTCGCCGGATATTTACATAGTAAATGAGAAAAATTGCTGCAATCGTTTCCAAGAAAATGAAGGCGTTGATCTTCAGTGAAACATGCCATGGTGGCGTAATCAAATAGTGGCCAAGAACTAGAAGACTCATTATCGCATACACATTGAGTGCGATCTTGCTCCAACCCCGCCATCCTTGTACACCATACCAATATCCAAGAACTGCAAACGGGGTCATGACAAACCAAAATGCGTCTACAAGGTGAGGATTGAGCCAACTCGGTTCGGGGTACTCCGAAAAGAAGCAAATGTTGTCGCCGTAATGAATGACGGACGCAAGAATGTTTAGAACAACCAGCACGAGCAGCATTCGCAAATTTTTCGGAAACCAGTCCACAATGTTGTCACTCCGTTGAAAGTTATAGTTTCAATTTCAATACGACAAACGATACCAAGCATCGGCTGTGAGCCACGCTTCGCCTATTATAGATTAACTTTGCCAGCCCGCTGCCTTGGGCGTGTTAGCATGCGATCTGTTGAGACAAGATACTTGTTAACGTAGGCAAGTAAATGTAAGGCTGCAATACTGAAGGTTTCCACCCCGTAGCCTGCTGAATAAAACCACCCTTGTCAGAACGCTTAACGCTCCATAACTTATCAATAACAGGAAGGGTGAACCAGTTAAGTGTCTGATTTGTCACGGAATGAACTGGCTGTGTAAAAAATGTTAGAAAATTCTCTTTTGGCATATCTGGAGTATGTTCAAACTGAAAAGGCATCCATTCAAATGTCCCTACACCCTTCCCTTTGACCTTAACGAACCAGAAAATTGGAATCAAACCATCCGGATATCTAGCATCAACTTTCTCAACCCATTGTTCAAATAAATCATAGCTACTGATCTCACTGGGTGTGTAGTCATCACTAATTGGGTCAAGGCTAACTTCCCAATAGGCTTCAATTAAACCTTCTAACTCTTGTCCTGAACGATGATTCACAAATTTCCAATTTGACATAATCTCTAGCCCTAGATAATACAAAATACCTCATCAGTTAGCTCAAGGCTTAATCTCACTATAATTCATTAAACTATTGCTGTATTAATATCTTGCTGGAAGACTTAATATTCACTGAATATCCTCAAAGCACTGCCTCAACAAAAAAACGAAGCTGGCTAACAACTGACTATACGGAAACTTTCCATATATCTCCCGCCATTTCCCATAAGATATTCTAGTTTTATCGGGGGATACAAGTTATTTGGTTTAAGAAAAGTGAATTGTTGTGATTAATTGTCACCAAGCGCTACTCGAGACAGTTGTGTCTTGAAGTTATAGCGTCCGCAGTTCATTAGATCATTAACGAACCTGCGGAACACCTATGACACCTCAACCATTAACGCTGACGTTCACGACTCAGTATGCTGATGTATTGCCCATCGGAATGCAAAATCTTCATCGGTTGACTCCAATGAATCCTGTCTGCGATGCGATGGACATGCAATTGATTAATTGTGTCCTGAATGAATTCTGGATGACCGATTAAGTGGAACTGTAAGCGTTGTTTCTCATGTTGAACTGAACGATCGCTGCGATCGCTGGAACCTTTCGCCATATTGTGAGCTTCTCCTTGGTTGTAGTGAATCCCCTTCCCACTGCAAACTGACTCCCTTCTCCTGCGGGAGAAGGGCTGGGGAGGAGGGCGGAAGAAAGCCCAAAAATTTAGAGCCACCCCGTTTGACATCACAAACAAGAGTGGCTCGGTCAGATGTTAAAATCCTCATCAAGCCTCCTTGCTGGGCAAACAGCGAGGGGGATAGCTACTTGGGGTTGTCCTACCAATCCCGAGTAGTGCCCTAAATTTCCGGGAACCCAGCGACCCCATGCTTCGTACAAACCGTCTCGCAAAAGAAGGATGTCCACGGCGATCGCTATGAAAAACTACACTACTGAGAACCCCGCCCCAAGTCAACCGTATAGCATCAAAAAATATTAACTTTGCTCTTTTCAGAAAAATTCTTCCCCGATTCCGACCGTCCCCCAAGCAGCCTGAGCCACCGACCGACAAAAATTGACTCACCTAACCAACCTCACGGTTTCACCGACTTCCGAATCGCCAACCGCACCACAAACGCCATCAAAACAAACAAACTGCCCGCACCCATAAAAATTAAGCCAAACAGATTACTTTGGGGCCGATCGTCCTCCACGATCGTCAGATCAACTTGGCGGCGATCGGCAATGAAATCATTGATCGCCTCCGCTGTATCTTCCTTTTCGTTCTTATCCGATCGAAACTGGTCAGTCAGTGGAACTTGATCTGAAGAGGTTTCCAAAACAACGCGATAGGCATTTCTAAATTTGCGTCCCGTCTGTTCTACTTTTGCCTCCTTCAGTGATTTAACCATCACTTTGATAGGCACTGTCTTCGCCGATTCCGTTAACTTTTCACAATTGATGCTCGTCTTCGATCGTTGGCATTTCAGCGTCGTAATCCGCCCGAATCCCATTTCCAACACCCCAAACCCGATCGTCATCGCACCCAACGACCCACAAATCATCATGGGTAGCCATCCCTTAGGAAGACTCGTTTCAGGTCTGCGTCGTGTTGAAGGAACCCCGGAATCCTTATTCATAGAAATGCAGTCTCAGAGAGCGTCCCATACTAGCTTGCTTGAATTCCCCTATTGCTGCGCTGCTTCTTGCAGCAGGGGAAGGGGTAGAGAAGTAGGATTTACTGTAATCTAGCACCCACCGCTAATCTAACACCTACCACCGTCCCCCATCAATTATCGTCTCACCATAGCGGTTGGTGTATATTGCTTTCGCGTTCTCACCGCCAGCCACAAAATCCCTAAATTGAGAAAACCCGCCAAAAATAATGGATAACTATAGGTAATCGGATATTGTTCATTGACCATTGACCCTGCAATGATTGGCCCAATTCCATTGGCAATACTTAAATAAGAAGCATTCAGCCCAGAAGAAATCCCCTGTTCTTCAGGCTTAACATTCAACGAAATCAACGTACTAATCATCGGTTGAACCATGGCATTAAACATGGCAAAAACAATACTAACCTCCACAAAATAGCGAATATCTGGCCACAGCGGCATACACAAAAATGCCAACGATCGTACCAAAATCCCCGCGAACAAAATTCGAGTTAATGTCGTCCGCTGAGTCAGCCAACTGACGCCCTTCGTTTGCGCTAACACCCCCAGAATCCCAATCATGCAAAACAACAACGTCAACGATCGGTTATCCTGCTTCAACACATTGATGTAATAGGGTTGGAAGCCAAAGGTAAAGATCGTAAACGTCGTGCCAATGAGAAAATTCAGCAGCAACAATAAGCCAATTTTCGGCAGCGTAAAGCCCCGAATCAGTTCAGAAAACCCAAGGTCAAACAAATTAATTTGACGACTCCGACCTTCCGGTGCGAGGGTTTCCGGCAGAAATAGAACCGTGAGCACAAGCGCGATCGCCGCCATTCCCGAAGAAGCCAAAAACGACGCCCCTAGCGAAATCTGTTGCGCCAACAAACTAATCGCTGGGCCTAGAACAAATCCCAACCCAAATGCCGCCCCAAAAATACCAAATCCCTTGGCTCGCTCCTCCGGTTTCGTCACATCGGAAATAATCGCCTGGGCCACGGACACATTCCCTCCGGTAATCCCATCCAGCCCCCGCGCCGCAAACAACACCACGGCATTAGGAGCAGTTCCCGCCAGGAAATTCGCAATCACCGTCCCCGTTAAACTGATCATCAGTAACGGCTTACGACCAAAGCGATCGGACAGCTTACCAATCACTGGCGTCGCAAAAAACTGCGCCACTGCAAACATCGACAGTAAGCAACCCGCTTGAAAATCCGTCAGATTAAATTGCTTGGCATACAGGTAGATGGTGGGAATCAGGATCGTCGCACTTAATGCATTGATAAAAGTAATCAGTGCAGCAATCCAAAACTTACGGTTCATCGCGATCGAGAGTGAGAGAACAGACCATCAGCCTACTAGAGAATGGCCCGCCTTTGGCGATCCCCAGGTCACTTTGCTGATTGCCGATCGGGCGTTCCTGATCACTGCACCACGGTCAACCATCCGGACCCATTAGCCACCACTAATCTTGGCCTTATAGCCCAATTTGACCAGAATTTCCAATAGCTTTTGTTTGTGATCACCTTGGATCTCGATCGTCTCTTCCCGAACCGTGCCGCCGGTACCACATTGCGCCTTTAGCTTTTTGGCTAATTCTGTCAACTTATCCGGGGAATGTTGCCAGCCACTAATGACCGTCACCGTTTTGCCCCCGCGCCCTTTGCGAGACGCTTGAATGCGCAAATTTTGTTGATTAGGCGGTAAATCCGGCACCCCCCGCTCAAAGGCCGCTTCGTTATCGTTACCAAACTCGCGATACACCGTGCGATTATTCTGATCCTTCGCTTTGCCCATGGCAGCCCCTCCCAGACATGACCCACATGCAACCATCTTACTGACTCATCTTACTGACTTCTTGGACAGCATTCCTCAGCGCATTCGATCGCCAACGGCCACCATCCCCACACCCTATAATATGGATTGTTCTCTACATAGACATGGGCCTGTGACTACGACTCCGCTTCCCACAAATTCAAACCCCACCGCGATCGAACATCGTCCCGACTCCCTAGGTCGCTTTGGCAAATTTGGGGGAAAGTACGTCCCCGAAACCCTCATGCCAGCCCTGTTTGAGCTAGAAGAAGCCTACCGTCGCTATAGCCAAGATGCCGACTTTCAAGCGCAACTGGAGCAACTGCTGAAGGATTACGTGGGTCGTCCCAGTCCGCTGTATTTTGCTGAACGGTTGACGGAACACTACGCCCGTCCCGACGGCAGCGGCCCCCAAATTTACCTCAAGCGGGAAGACCTGAACCACACAGGTGCCCACAAAATTAACAACGCCCTCGCCCAAGCCCTACTGGCAAAACGCATGGGCAAGCAACGAATTATCGCAGAAACGGGGGCGGGTCAGCACGGCGTGGCCACGGCAACGGTGTGCGCCCGCTTTGGCCTCCAATGCATCATCTACATGGGCGTGCATGACATGGAGCGCCAAGCCCTAAACGTCTTTCGGATGCGCCTGATGGGTGCGGAAGTCGTGCCCGTAGAAGCCGGAACCGGAACCCTCAAGGATGCCACCTCGGAAGCGATTCGCGACTGGGTCACCAACGTCGAAACCACCCACTACATTCTGGGTTCCGTCGCTGGCCCCCACCCCTACCCCATGATGGTGCGGGACTTCCACGCAGTGATCGGCCAGGAAACCCGGCGGCAATGTCAAGAAAAATGGGGCGGCCTACCGGACATTTTGATGGCCTGTGTCGGCGGCGGTTCCAATGCCATGGGACTGTTCCATGAATTTATCGAAGATGCTTCGATCCGCATCATTGGTGTGGAAGCGGCAGGCTTTGGCGTCGAGTCGGGCAAGCACGCCGCAACGTTGACCAAAGGTCGGATCGGCGTCCTGCATGGGGCCATGAGCTACCTGCTCCAGGATGAAGATGGCCAGGTGATTGAACCCCACTCCGTCAGCGCAGGGTTAGACTATCCCGGCGTTGGACCCGAGCACAGCTACCTGATGGACATTGGCCGCGCCGAATACTACGCTGTCACCGATCAGCAAGCACTGGATGCGTTCCAACGCCTCTCGCAACTGGAAGGCATCATTCCTGCCTTGGAAACCTCCCACGCGATCGCCTACCTGGAAACCCTCTGCCCACAACTGGAAGGCAATCCCCGCATTGTCATCAACTGTTCCGGTCGGGGGGATAAGGATGTGTTGAGTGTGTCGAAACTGTTGAATCCTTAAACATCGAGATCAAAAAAAGAGGGAATTTTAGCCAATGTTGGTTAAGTTCCCTCTTTATGCGTTCCCCTTCCTTGAGCTGGGTTGAATAATGGCAATTATTCGATCAGCAAAGTCCGGTCAAAAGCCAGTCATTAGAGCCGACTTTGTAGAGATTGATCCAGGACTAGCCGTTGAATAAAGAAGGGTTGCGCCGCTGAATGTTTCCGCTTGTAAAGTTCAAAGGCTTTGATGGCAGGGGATGCAATCATATTGAGCTTTTTGCCTAAATCAGCGGAAAAAGTTGGCCCATCCAGAAATTCGGTGGTCTCGATCGTCACTTGGAGTAAGGTTTCTTCCAGGACTAAAAACACTTGGGGGTCTGCATGGGTGATGATCTCTTCGTTATCGGCAAGGGCGGGTCGGAGGGCTCTGGCTTGGGTTAGGAGCTCTTGAACCGCTTGCTCGACATAGGTTTGCAGGGCATTGAGATCCCCTTCGCGAGCAAGGGCTAGCAAATTGCCTTGGCCAAAATCATCGGTCGCAACTTCGTCTAGGGTGAGTTCTGTTAAACCTGTCGCATCCTGTTGGAACGATCGCTTCCAAGCGGTTTCCTTAACCCCGGTTTGTTTACCGTAGATGTGCAGTTGATTCACGGTTGCGATTTGCAGCTTTTGTACCCCCTGAGTCACCAGACTCACCATGCGGGTTTCGTCAGGAATATCTAAGCCTTCCAATAAAACCTGTAGGCGGGCATCACTATTAGCAACTTTAGCTTCAATCCCTTGGGGCTTCAGGGTTCGGTTCAGCAGAAAAGCGATCGCATCTGCATTGCCCTGTTGTGCGAGTTCTAAGACCTGTTGTGACATCGGACTCTCCTTTATCCGCAAACCCCCAGAGCCTTTTGCCTAGCGCATCTGAGGTGACTTATCGTCAACTTGCCATGAAACGGAACAATGTTTCCAAGATAGCCTAGGCTAATAAGATGAGGGGGCATTCTGTGCCAATTTTGGGTGAGTCCCTGGTTCTGTTGGGTTAATCAGGTTGAGGTCAGGGGGAGAAGCTTCAATTCCGATCGCCAGTCGGCGATCGATTTTTCCCAGCCTGCTTCCCAAGTTTGCGCTAGAAAAGGTTTTGCTTGCAAGCCCATCTGCCAGCCTCTTTGCAGACTTTCAACGACCTGATTCAGGGGGCCATTCATTTTGAGGGTGTGCAGGAGGGTGGCCGCTAGGATCGTGACGGATAAAGGGGAGTGGGTTTGGGCCAGGGTGAAGGCTTGCAGCCCCATTTCTCCAGCTAAATCGGTGCCAAATCCAGTGATCAGGTGCCAAATGTCATGGGTTTGCCGCATCCGAATGGCCAAGTAGCTATAGTCATCCTCGATCGGGATTTGGCGATAGAAATTGGGGTCGAGGTTCATGGCCTTGAGGGTTGAGGCATAGCCATATCCTAAGGAATCAGTAGGGTAGGTCAGGAGTTGTTCCAGATCGATCGCGGGGGGTTTATAGCGGCCTTGGACGATCGCGGCGACTTCCGGCTGGGCGTAGGCGTAGTCGATAAACTGCTGGTACAGATCCGTCGGACGTAACCCATCGGCAAGGTCAAAGACGGCTTCGGTCTGGCTGGGGTTATTCACGAGGTTGATAAATCCCTGGGCTGCTTGGAGCAAATGGGGGGCGAGGTCGATGGAGGATTGAGTCACGATCGCGGCATTGTCCACAATAACAACACCAGGATTGTAACAACACTAGGATTGCAGCAAGGCTCCTGGGACTGCAATCGCCATTAACAGTAGACAGAATCGCCCGCAGGGGTTACTTGCCCCCTATGCCTGCCGTCCACTTTCGCCTTTGAGAACGGCTGCGGTGATGAGGTGGGCAATCCGTAGCGCTTCAGGCACATGGCCCCGATCGGTAAGGCGGGTCAACGCCTGCGCGATCGTTTGCGGATCTTCGCCCCAAACTTGAAAATAAAAGGGGGGATGGTGGTGAATTAGCCCCGATCGTTGGAGAATTGCCAATCGATTTTCTGGTTCTGGTAAGCGTTCGATCGCCCATTGCATTTTCTGTAATTTGGGATATCGCCGCATAACGGCAACGCAGGGTAATCCCAAAGTCTCGGCCAAGCGTGGCAATTCAATCACGTTCAACCCGCCCATAGAAATGCCGTCCAGTAAAACGAGGTGTAGTTGATCGAGAAACTTACTGGCCTGTAGCAATTCAATTAAGCGATCGGTCGCGTCCCATCCATCGGCAGTAATGGTGCCCCACAGCATTCCTTCAAACCGCGTTCCTGCGCAGACGACTCCGGCGACAGGGACAGGTTCCGTTTGTCCTCGCGTAAATGGCGCATCATCAAAACCAATTACTCGAATAGTTTTTTGTTGTTCCAGTAGCGTTTCCAGTTTCACAAATCACTATTTCAGGAAGTAATCAATCAATATCACCTAACCAATTTCAGCCAATTCACTAGATCTGGAAAATTAATTCAGCAATCACAATCATTTTTCAAGTCTCAGCAGAAAGGGAAAGACAATCAATGCAATATTGATCGCAAGCAGCCACAGCAAATGAATCATTGAAACCCCTCCCCCATGCATTGCGATCGCGCCTTGTAAGATTGTCCACATCCAAAAAAATAGAATCGTCAGTAACAATCTTGCCGTTGCCCACCGCTTCCATTGCGGGTTCAACACTAGATACAGTCCAGTCAGTTCAATTAAGCTGAACGTGAAATAAAGGTCGAATGCTCCTGGTGGGTTAGTACCATATTGATCTACTAGACCGGGATCATCCCAATAATCAACCTTCATCCAGATGACACAGAGCAACCAAGAAATACCAAGGCTGTAATATTCAATCAATCTTACGGAAATTCGTTTGATGAAGTTTAGAACTTGAAGCAGGTGATTCATTTGAAGAGGAACTGAGGCAACACGATCGCAGATCTGGAGTCGCTGTTATCTTCACCTCAACTCTATGCCATTCCAACTTCAGCAGCAATTCACAATCAGACCATTTTATAAATTTACAAAATAAAATAGGGTAAGCGATCGCTCACCCTATCCTTAAATCTAATCAAACGCTTCAAACTTAGTAACGGTAGCCGCTGTTGTTTTGGTTGGGCTTGTACACGATGAAGCTCATCACTTGGCACTGCTTGATGTTGTCGAAAGCCACAACACGGATGTAGCAGTTGGGGTACTCAGACTTGCACTGTTGCACTTCAGTCAGCAACTCTTGGGGAGAGCTGCAGTTGAACAGAGGCAGCTTCCACATCGTCCAGTAGGATTGAGCCGGATCGGGGCTCTCATCGAACTCAACGCAAGGATAGTAACCTTGATCCAAGGTGTACTGAATTTGACGAGCAATTTGCGCATCCGTAAGCGGAGGCAAGTAAGAAAAAGTTTCGTAGCGACGCTCTTTGGGCAGAGTCTTCATGGTTTCCTCGGTAATCGTTGAGTGAAGAATTCCAATTAAGAGTCTTCTGACTCAGAAATTTCTTGCTGCTCTGGATGGTTCCCTTCCACACTCACACGAGTCATACGTTCCAATTGCTGCGATCGCTGCTTGAGATTTGCTTGCTGCATTTCCGCTAACAGGCGATCGGATAACCCCTCAGCCAATTCTTGAGCCAAGTGTTCCCGTACCGTCAGAATCCGGAAGGCTAAATCCTGCCGTTCCTGAAACAGCTTCTCCATAAAAAGTTCACCATCTTTAATGCTTTCGCGAGAGGCAAACTGGTGAAGCCAGTAGGCACGTTTGGGTTCTGTTTCGTCGAGTTGCTCGTAAACTACCCGTACAGCCCGGTAAGTCAAGTAACTCATCAGCGTCTTGGTCGTATCCTTCGCAATCTGCTTGAGATCCATATCTGGTGTGGAAGTAAGAGGAACGGGAAAGGTAAAGACGTTAATCTGAGATTAACCCAGGATTTAAATTTCTTCACCTTTAGTCACCCATCCCTCACAATCCGTCACAGAAGGGGATTAGGGCACAAAGCGCAATTAGATGGTGTCTTGAGCTTCGAATTCGAACTTGATTTCCTTCCACAGTTCGCAAGCCACAGCCAGTTCAGGAGACCAGCGGCAAGCTTCACGAATGATGTCGCCGCCTTCACGCATGAGGTCGCGACCTTCGTTCCGAGCTTGGACGCAAGCTTCCAGAGCAACCCGGTTTGCGGTTGCACCCGGCGCGTTACCCCAGGGGTGACCCAAGGTACCACCACCGAACTGTAGGACGGAGTCGTCACCGAAGATGTCCACCAACGCAGGCATGTGCCATACGTGGATACCACCGGAAGCAACCGCCATCACACCAGGCATGGAAGCCCAGTCTTGGGTAAAGTAAACCCCACGGGAACGGTCTTGTTCGATGTAGTTTTCCCGCAGCAGGTCGATGAAACCGAGGGTAACAGCCTTGTCACCTTCGAGCTTACCGACGACGGTACCGGTGTGGATGTGGTCACCACCGGACATCCGCAAGCACTTGGAAAGAACGCGGAAGTGGATCCCGTGGTTCTTCTGACGGTCGATTACCGCGTGCATTGCACGGTGAATGTGCAGCAGAACGCCGTTATCACGACACCAGTGAGCCAAGGAGGTATTGGCGGTGAAACCACCGGTCAAGAAGTCATGCATGATGATGGGCATTTCGAGTTCTTTCGCGAACTCAGCCCGCTTCAGCATTTCTTCGCAAGTCGCAGCGGTCACGTTCAGGTAGTGACCTTTAACTTCGCCCGTTTCAGCCTGTGCCTTGTGGATTGCATCAGCAACAAACAGGAAACGATCGCGCCAGCGTTGGAAGGGCTGGGAGTTGATGTTTTCGTCGTCTTTGGTGAAGTCCAAACCACCGCGCAGACATTCGTACACTGCACGACCGTAGTTCTTCGCAGACAGCCCCAATTTGGGTTTGATGGTGCAACCCAACATCGGACGACCATACTTGTTCAGCTTATCGCGCTCAACCTGGATACCGTGGGGAGGTCCTTGGAAGGTCTTCAGGTATGCAACAGGAATGCGCAAGTCTTCCAAACGGAGAGCTTTCAACGCTTTAAACCCGAACACGTTACCGACCAAGGAAGTCAGCAAGTTAGTTACGGAACCTTCCTCGAACAAGTCGAGGGGGTAAGCGATGTAGCAAATATATTGGTTATCTTCGCCGGGAACGGGTTCGATGTCGTAGCAACGTCCCTTGTAGCGATCGAGATCGGTCAGCAGGTCCGTCCACACGGTCGTCCAGGTACCGGTAGAAGATTCAGCCGCAACTGCTGCCCCAGCCTCTTCCGGCGGAACGCCTGGTTGAGGGGTCATGCGGAACGCCGCCAAGACATCAGTGTCCTTGGGGGTGTAATCAGGGGTGTAATACGTTAATTTGTAGTCC
Source organism: Alkalinema pantanalense CENA528 (assembly GCF_050753345.1). NCBI lineage: Bacteria > Bacillati > Cyanobacteriota > Cyanophyceae > Leptolyngbyales > Leptolyngbyaceae > Alkalinema > Alkalinema pantanalense. The sequence continues at coordinate 14,009 of NZ_JBLZFX010000041.1, forward strand.
TTTACCCCTGCGTCGTACCCAGCTTTCGCTTGGGTTCTAGCTTGCGCGTAAGACATATCTCCCTTCCTGTGAAATGTGAAATCTTCACGAGCGGTTCCAGAAGACCAGAAAAACTCTGAAGTTCCGGAGTACAATCTGTTGTCCAAACCCGCTGAGGTCCACAAAACCTGCTTACCTTCGACTGTAGCAAAGCTAACAAATTTGCTTGATCTCGCGAGCCAGGGACGAGTTCTTAAGCATAATATCAGGATCTCAATAAGCTTTACTTTAGAGATCCTGTAGCGAATGATTAATCCTTGTTATGGTTTGTAGCGAAACCTAAAGGAATGCTTAAGCAGAACTTTACCTTAGCTGCGATGCATTGATGCGGCAAAAACGCAAGGTAGAGATTGAAGCGACTCCGCTGTGAATAGATCGACTCACATATCGACTCACATGTCGATTCACATATAGCTCTTGGCTGTGCCCCGACATCCCCACGGCCCCTAGCGCTTGAAACGTGGAAACAGACCAAATGGGAAAGATCAACGGGATAGAGCACCTTAACAAACTCAAACTTATCCAACTCAAGCGGTCAAGGGTGCGGTTCCTGGGTAGGCATTGGGTACCCCCCCATCCGTCGTTCAAATCGCCGTCGATAAAGGAGTTCCAATTGGCCGCCGTATTCTTGAATTAAGGCCAATTGCCGGAGATACAGGCCCCGAAAACTGTTGGCAAAAACCAACATGACGATCGCCACTGCCAGACCGGAAGCAGTCGAAATTAGGGCGGTGCTAATTCCCCCGGTCACATTCACGGTATTGGTACCGCCCACATTACCCGGTTGCAAGGCCGCGAACGATCGAATCAAGCCCAAGACAGTTCCCAGAAGCCCCAGCAGGGGTGAGAGGCTGATAATGGTTTCAAAAATCGTGTTAAATCGCTTGAGCAGGGGAATTTCAGCCTGGGCAGAGCTTTCCAATGCAAGCCGAAATTCCTCCGGTGTCGCTTGATCCAGTTCTAAGGCAGCCAAAAAAATTCGAGCGATCGGAAGATCTGAATTTTTTTCTAATAAGCCAAAGGCCGCACGCGGATTCCGTCGATAGAGATGCAAGGTTTCTTGCACAAGGCGATCGGTGCGTTTCAACACTTTCGCCCAAAAGATTAGACGCTCTAAAATCAGCGCAATTCCTAGGATCGAGAATCCCAGGAGGGGGATCATCACTTCTCCCCCCGCAGAAAACCAGTCACTAGACTGTGATGCCATCGTGTAATGCCTATCCCATCGAACGTCATCATTAATCAATCGAACAGCATATCAGGTCAATCTCTCCTATGGGGAAATCGGATCCACAAATCATCATTCTCTGGGCAGTGGCAATCGCAAATTGATCCCCAGGAAAAACCGCACAAACTAGGCAAAGTTTAGGTGGGCAAAATTTCAAGGGGCAAAGATTTTAAGAAATTAAATGTCAGGAAGCAGTGCTTAAGTGGGTAAAGTTTAGCTTGGTTTATGAGGAGTCAGTAAATTCCGGTACGGTGATTCCGAAATCTCCGTGAAATAACAGAGAGTAGGATTGACCCTTTTTTTCGGATTACGCGAAGATACGGAGAATAACCTACTCATTGATCGGATTAAGATATTTGAGATTCCAACAAGCGATGGGCGAGCCAGGGGCTGATCAGGGAATTTACCTCAGGATATTCACTGATCCATCAAGGGCAACCGGAGTCCGGCGAATAATCTATGCCGACACTTTAGGCCGATCGCAGCATTGAACAAAGGATTGAGGGGCATCAAAGCCGTTGTTCACGCATTTGTCCAATCAATCGCTGTTAAGGCATTGTTGGACGGAGAAAATCGGGGTGTCAACGTTTAAATCAGGATAGCCACACAGGATAGCCCCGCACCGAGAGTGTGCTCTAGTTCAATGTGCTCTAGTTCAATGTGCTCCAGTGACTGTATTTGCAGGAACTGTACCTAACTTGATATTGCATTTGCATTGCAAGATTTCTCACAAACATGGAATTGACTATGGTGAAGTCCAATATTTCTTCTTCCCAAGGATTAGATGTAGTGATTGACCGGATTCTTGCTACAGGTCGGATTACGCTGGCCGATCGAACCTACTTGATGCAAATTGGTTGTTCGGATAACGCACTCAGCTTTCAAGAGCACGACAAAATTAATCGAGTTTTCCAACGCCTACAAATGGGATTGGTACAAGTAGCTAAAGACTAACGTGAGTTCAACAAAAAGGAGTTCGACAAAAAGGAGTTCGACAAAAAGGAGTTCGACAAAAAAGTTGTCTCTCACAAATTCCCTGTCCTTGGATGGAGAATTCACTGGGATGCCGGGAGAGTAGAGTCCCCTGACAAGACTCAAAATTCTACAGGGCTAAATTCGTCTAGATTGGGTGAATTCATCCTTCAACTCCTGGAATCAGTGATAAAAGTGTGGTGGGTAAAATCCCTACACGGTAAAATTCAAGACCAACCGATCCAAGCTTAAGTCGTTAAACTCAAGGGTAATGGGGGTTCTTCTACTGTGTTCTCAGGAGTTTAGGTGAAGTCAACTTCCGATCGCTCATCGCCAATTCAGCCGCATGAAAAAGCAATTTTGGGTTGCCCTCTCTATTTTTGCCGCCGGGATCATTGCGCTGTTTGCCAGTATTGGCAATAGTGATGCTGAGTTTATTGAAGGCCGACCTATTCCGCGATCGGAGCAACCATCAGCAATTTCTAGGATCGATCGTAGTCTCACTTCAGATGCTGCGGTTTCCCCTTCTACGGCGTCGGATATCCCTGATAAAGCGAAAACCCTAGCAGGGGCAAAGTTGTCTTCTGAAAAGTTACCCTCTGCAAAGTTAACCTCAAAGTCCGCTCCCCGTCCCAATCAACCGACCTCTCCTGTAGTGGCTCAATCAGTCAGCAACGATCCACGACTGTCCACCGATTGCACCCTGCGCCCTGACCCCAAACCCCGCCGCCCAACTCGGCAAGAACTTGCCCCCCTCCGAGACTCGCTCCCCCTAACTCGGTTTCGTCCAACTGCAAATCAGACCGATCCCAACGCACCTCAAGAAGTGGTTGCCCTCGCCCATCCCACTAATTTTGGTCAGCGATATCTCCAAGATATTGAAGGACGCCCCGTACAAAATCCCCCGATCGTCGTGCTCCATGAGACGGATGCTTCTGGGGAATCAACCATCAATTTCTTCCAGACACCCCACGTAGATGATGACGATCAAGTCAGCTACCATGCCTTGATTCCGGAAGATGGCAGAGTCATTTACATGGTGCCACCGGACAAGCGGGCCTTCGGTGCGGGCAATTCAGTGTTTGTTAATAACGATCGGCAGAAGGAAACGGTGAAAACCAATCCTAAGTTTCCACCGTCGGTGAATAATTTCGCCTACCACATTTCCTTGGTGACCCCCCGCGATGGACGAGGCAGCCGTCGCAGAACCCACAGTGGGTACTCTCAGGCACAGTACGAATCTTTGGCCTGGTTGATTGCAAAGTTAGGCATCTCTGCCGATCGCATTACAACCCATCAGTTGGTCGATCGATCGGGAGAACGGATTGATCCTCGGAGTTTTAATGTGCGCTATTTCCTCGATCGGTTTAGCAAATATCCATTGACGACTGAGATCTCCATTCAATGCACAACGCCTGTCAATGCGAATTCTGAGAATGAATCTGCAACCTAGTGCAATAAGACCAACGCAGGCAATTCAGCACATTTAATCTAATGCCTATAGCCTGATATACCACCTAATACACAATTGGGACCTGCCTAGGACGATCGCTCAAGCGATTGAGTGAGGACGCACCAACGCTCCAAGATCAGAAACAACAGAGATCCCAACGGAACGATTATCTACAACAGTGCTATTGACGCCAGCAATTGGCAGACTGCCAGGGATTTTCAGGGATTTCTGGAGATTGTAGAGGATGAATCGCTAATGTAAACTTGATTCGCTTCTAGACTTTCTGCTTCTAGATAGCTTTGCACCGATCGATAAACCTGTTCCAAAACCTCGGGGTCGCGCTCAACACGACTGATAAATCCCATGTAATTTCCCATGATGCAATAGACCGACACAAGACCTGCCGCCGCAGAAGCCACCAACGTCCCTGCCAACATCAGGGAAAACTCCTGCCGCGTGACTGCTTCTTGCATCAAGTGCAAGGCCCAGGCCACGAGGGCAATTACAAATAGCAATATTACTATTAGCATATGTTAAAGATTGTAACAGATTCTTATTAAAAGTGCCCCATTGCGATTAAAAATCGCAAGATAACTTCACTATACTTCCCCAGATACCGGAGGCTTGTCATCTGGGAGACTCATTGCAAACGGACTTGAGGCGGTTATTGACGCACGATCAGATCGCGATCGCTTAAGTATGTCTTTATCTGAGAGACCGTTAACTGTCCGTAATGAAGTAGAGAGGCTAGCAGCGCTGCTTCTGCCTTACCTGTGGTCAAAGCATCATAGATATGATCACAGTTACCCGCCCCGCCGGACGCAATCACAGGGACTTCCACGGATTCGGCGATCGTCCGCGTAATCTCTAGGTCATAGCCCGCTTGGGTGCCATCGGCATCCATACTAGTAATGAGTAATTCACCTGCCCCACGCCCCACGACTTCCTTGGCCCAAGCGATCGCGTCAATTCCTGTATTCTCCCGGCCACCCCGTACATAGACATCCCAGCCTGGATTGCTGGAATCGTTACGCCGTCGCGCATCGATCGCCACCACAATGCACTGATTACCAAACTGCCGTGCCGCTTGGTTAATAAAATCCGGATCGCGTACTGCCGCAGAATTAATACTGACCTTGTCTGCCCCCGCCCGCAACAGCTTTTTAATGGTGTCGAGGTTACTAATGCCCCCCCCTACAGTCAGGGGAATAAACACCTGTTCCGCTGTCCGATACACCACGTCGTAGATAATATCTCGATCTTCGTGGGTGGCCGTGATATCAAGAAATACCAGTTCATCCGCCCCCGCTTGGTTATAAATCTGCGCCATTTCCACCGGGTCGCCCGCATCCCGAAGATTCACGAAATTCACACCTTTGACCACACGACCAGCTTTGACATCCAGGCAGGGAAGAATTCGTTTTGCGAGCATGGGCTGAACTTAGAAGGGGTAATACAAAGAACCGTAGACGCCGTAGTATATCGCTATTTACAGGGCTTTCCAAGTTACTGAGCGCTCCAAGCTTTAATCGACCCATCACTGCCTGCACTGACGAGCCAGTTGGCGCTAACAATCAGAGTGAAGGCTTGAATGGCTCCTTGCTCTGCGGGCCAATGGGTGAGCCGTTGCCAGTTTTGTGTATCCCAAATTTTAATTTCTCCGTCCGCACCACCTGTGATCAGCTGGCTTCCGCAGGTTGTGAACTGCAAACCCCGAAGGGCTCCGGCTCCGTGGGCTGCAATGGTTTTAAGCCAGTCTCCGGCGATCGACCACAAATGTAAATTGCCTTGATCATCGCTAACTACCAGCGTTTGTCCATCGGGGCTGATGGCGCTTTTATAGCAACAGGGCGAAGGGAGGGAAATTTCCCGCAGCAGTTCACCTGTTTGAGCTTGCCACAGACGCAAAACTTGATCCGCACTGGTTGTCATCACCAGGCTACCGATCGCATCAAAGATGACTGACCAGACCGTTGCCCGATGGCTCAATACTGTTACCAGGGTAGCTGGATTCAGGCGAAACAGTTTAACTTGGCCATCTTCCCCCGCACTGGCTAGTAACTGCTCCGTCGGATCTATGGCTAAGGCTTGAATTCCACTTTGATGCAGCGGAACAGTTCTAAGGAGCCGTTTGTCTGGCAGGCTCCACATTTTCATTTGCCCATCCTTTCCGCCAGTGACTATCAGCCCCTGCTGAGCCGCCATTGCGATCGCGGTAATCGGCACCCGATGACTGGTCAAGACCGCTTGTGCCTCACCCGTTGGCCAGTGCCATAATCGCAAGGTTTTATCAAGGCTAGTGCTCATCAGAGTCGAGCTAGCCCAACCCAGGCCCGTGACGGCTCCCCCATGGCCCAACCAGGTTTGGTGCAAGCGCCACGGAGCCACGGGAGAATGGCTGGAAGCGGCGGCGGCGGGCGGGGTTTGAGCGGTGTGAGCAGAGGAGGATTGGGCCGATCGCGGGTCAGCCGATCGCGGGTCAGCCGATCGCGGGTCAGCCGATCGCGGGTCAGTAGGGTGGGGGTGAGCTTGCTGCGTCTGAGTTTGCGGGGCTTGAGTTGACTCATCTTTGGGAACCCAACCATGCTGTTTTGCCTTGGCTAAATCCTCCTGAGCTGATGCTGTCCAGCCCTTCGCTTTTCGCAGTTGGCTGCGGTACCAGTAGGCTTCGGCATAATCCGGCTTCAGGTGAATGGCAAAGGAGAAAAAATCCAGCGCAGCCATGTACTGTTTTGCCTGGAATTGTTCGATTCCTTTCTTCAAGGCAATTTCTGCCTCCGAAGGTTTCCGGGGATCTGCTGCCCGTCGGGGTTTAGTTCGGATAGATACGCCTGTATGGGAAGCCTCTGATTTAGTCGATCGCGCGGAACTGGGCGCATAGTCTTTCAGGGCTTCGTAGGCGGCCTGGATAGTTTGAAACTTAGCCTTGGCCGCTTGCTGTTCTACGGGATCCTGATAGCGATCGGGATGATAGGTCTTCGCTAATTTGCGATAGGCTTGCTTGACGGCTTCCGGTGAAGCGCCCCATTCCAGACCCAAAATTTCGTAGTAATGCCGCATTGAATTCGATGACGATTCCAGCAATCCGTTCAATTCTGGCGATATCGAACTTCCGCCTATCTTCTTTCTTCAATATGCCCGAGCGGCCATCCTACGGAACAAATCCGCTGCGATCCCACGGGCCAACTGCTGGTAAACTTTGAAATGGTCTGTATCAATGTTGCTGTGATGGAAATCGGTCAAAAAGTACGTGTCCGTCGTCTGCGCGATCGCGTTCCCCAAGAAGTGGTGAGCAAGCTGGGTAAAGTGGGTACTGTCAAGGACTTCAAAGTCGTAGATGGCAGAGGTCTAGGCCGTCTCGTTCAGTTTGATGACCAGTATGCTACCTGGTTTTTTGAAGACGAACTGGAAGCCTTTAATTAGTCAACTAGTTCAGAGGCTAGCGTCTGCGATCGAAAGCTTGAGTGAGGCAGTGAGTGAGTTAATCATTGACTGCCTTCTTGTTTTGGGGCTGATCGCTGGGTGGCAAGCATGATGGGCTTGGGTATCAGTCTGAGCAGTTTGATGAGCCAACAATCTTGGCAGGAAATGGATAGATTGAATGGGTAAACCCGGCATCGGAGTCACAGCAAATCTACTATGGCGTTTATTCTGACGTTTTTGGGCAAGGGTGGAACGGGACGGACTACAGTCGCGATCGCCGCCGCTCATCGCTTTGCCGCCCAAGGCAGACGTGTTCTTTTGGCGAGTCAAGATTGTAGTCCGGCATTGGGCATTGCCCTAGGGGCTGAAGTGGGGCCAGATCCAACCACGATCGCCCCTAACCTCGAAGCCGTCCAACTCCACTCCACGGTGCTGCTAGAACGGGCTTGGGAAGAATTGAAAAAGCTGGAAGCCCAGTATGTACGCACTCCCTTCTTTCGGAATGTCTATGGCCAGGAATTAGGCGTTCTGTCGGGCATGGACAATGCCTTGGCGCTGAATGCGATTCGGCAGTGGGACAGTCGCTATGACGTAATCGTCTATGACAGTGGCAGCAGTCCCGAAACCCTGCGGATGCTGGGAATGCCGGAAATTGTCAGTTGGTACATCCGGCGTTTTCGTCAGGTATTTATCGATTCTGACCTCGGCAAAACCCTAGCGCCCTTCATTCCGCCGATCGCCTCGGCGATTCTCAGCGTCAATTTTGCAGCGGATAACTTTGCCCAACCGACCGCAGAAATGAACAGCCAATTGGATCAGGGGAAAGCCAAAATCGCAGACCCCCAGCGTACCGTAGCCTATCTGGTGACAACGGATGATCCACTGGCAGTCAGTACCGCGCAGTATCTCTGGGGCAGTGCCCAGCAGGTCGGTTTAACGATCGGCGGCGTAATTGCCAACCAAAGCCGTTATGCGGGAGATGCCTTCCACCCGTTGGCTGTTACTTCAGTGCCTCGAAAAACCGGCGATGACTGGCTGACGGTAATGGAAGCCTTACCCGACTTTAGCCAAGCGGTACAAGCCCCCCGGCCAATTACGATTAATGTGAGCGATCGCACCGTTGCGCTGTTTCTGCCCAGCTTTGACAAGAAGCAAGTTAAGCTAACCCAGTACGGGCCAGAAATCACGATCGAAGCTGGCGATCAACGGCGGAATATTTTCCTGCCGCCAGAGCTGAGTGGTTTGCCGGTCAAAGGGGCAAAATTTCAAAACAGTTCCCTGGTCATTTCGTTTTAACTCCAGGCTGGGGCTGGTATGCTTTTGCCGATGAATACAAGCTCCCAGATTCGATCCTCGCTTAATATTTCACCTTCGCCTAACCCTATGACAGAATCCAAATCCACGGAAATTTTGACCGAAACTGCCGAAGAAAAAGATAATCGATCGGCCAAAGCTCGCCAACTGCTGGGCATGAAAGGGGCTGAGGTGGAAGAGAAGTCGATTTGGAAAATTCGGCTACAACTGATGAAGCCTGTGACCTGGATTCCCCTGATGTGGGGCGTTCTGTGTGGTGCTGCCTCTTCGGGCAACTACACTTGGTCGATCGAAAATGTCTTGATTTCCCTGGCCTGTATGCTGATGTCGGGGCCACTGCTGACGGGGTATACCCAGACGATTAATGACTACTACGATCGGGAAATTGACGCGATTAATGAACCCTATCGGCCCATTCCCTCCGGAGCCATTGCCCTAGGACAGGTGAAGGCGCAGATTTTGATTTTGCTGGCGGGGGGCATTGGGGTGGCCTATCTGCTGGATTTGTGGGCTGGCCATGGGTTCCCAACCATTACCGTGATGGCGATCGGCGGCTCCTTAATTTCCTACATCTACTCCGCGCCACCCCTCAAACTGAAGCAAAACGGTTGGTTGGGGAATTATGCCTTGGGTGCGAGCTATATTGCGCTGCCTTGGTGGGCGGGTCATGCGCTGTTTGGCGATTTGAATCCGACGATCGTGGTGCTGACGCTGTTCTACAGCTTGGCAGGGTTGGGAATTGCCGTGGTTAATGATTTCAAGAGCGTCGAGGGTGATCGGGCCTTAGGATTAAAGTCCCTTCCCGTGATGTTTGGCATTACGACGGCAGCTTGGATTTGCGTCTTAATGATTGATATCTTTCAAATTGGCGTGGCAGGTTATCTGATGTCAATCCATCAAAACCTCTATGCTACGATTCTGCTGCTCTTTGTGATTCCCCAAATTACCTTCCAGGACATGTATTTCCTACGGGATCCACTAAAAAACGATGTGAAATATCAAGCCAGTGCCCAACCATTTTTAGTGCTGGGAATGTTGATCACGGGAATTGCCCTGGGAAATGCAGGCTTGTCCTAGGGGGACATCAGGGTGCTGTCGTTCGGTGTGATCGCAGGTTCCCAAAACCATCTCGATCACACATTTAGATTGAGAAAACTCTAAAAAGACTACAAATTTTTCTCATCCTTCCTGTAAACTGTTCGATTAACTTCTGGGTTAGTCTACGGTTCTCACCTCCGCGAACCGCCAAGGCTCTGGGTGCACCTTTGATATGAACCATTGGAGTGGTCTAACAATAGACACTTCCATGGCTCGGCAATTCCCGCTAGATACTTAAAGAGGCTTCTTGTGTGGCTAAGTACGGCTTCCGGCGATCGAAATCATCGAAACATTCCGGGATAGATCCCATGACAGGCAAGCAAGAGGGGCAGACGCCGCGTAGAAAAGGATCACGACGCAGGATTAAACTCCCGGCCCCGCTGCAGCACACTCTAGTCAGTGCAAGGCTGGGAATTGCGGAGCAATGGGCTTGGATCGCCCAACGCATCCCCATGCCGCTCAAACGACGGAGAAATCAACTGGGCTTAGTCATTGTGGGAGTCGCCGCTGTCGGAGTCGCTGTGGGCTACAACCAGATAGAACGGGAATTACCGGACGTTTCCACGTTAAACACTTTTGTGCGCCCAGGCACTTTGACCATCAAAGCATCCGATGGCACAGTCTTGTTACAAAGTGGCCCCGCCACCCGCGAACGCATGTCAATCCGCGACTTGCCGACACGGGTGAAAGAGGCATTTATTGCTGCGGAAGATCGCCGTTTTTATCAACATAGAGGGGTAGATTACTGGGGCATTGTGCGAGCCACTGCCCGCAATGTGACCTCGGGGGAAATGGTGGAAGGGGGCAGTACCATTACCCAGCAGTTGGCCCGTATGGTATTCCTCAACCAAGATCGGAGCCTCATCCGAAAAATCCGGGAGGCGATGCTGGCGCAGAAGCTGGAGCGGGAGTTATCCAAGGATAAGTTGTTAGAAAACTACCTGAACCTGGTTTATCTGGGCTCAGAAGCCTATGGAGTCGCGGATGCAGCTTGGGTATTCTTCAGCAAGCCCGTGAAAGACTTAACCCTGGCAGAAACTGCGATGATTGCAGGCTTGCCCCCGGCTCCGAGTCTCTATTCGCCCCTGGTTGATCCCAAGAAAGCCCAACAACGGCGCGATATTGTCCTCGATCGCATGGCGGAACAGGGCTTTATTTCCCAGAGTGAAGCCGATGCCGCTAAAGCAGAGTCGATTCGCCTCAAACCTGCGATACCGAAAAATCTCTACAGTTCTAGCCCCTATTTCACCTCCTTTGTGCAACAGCAGTTAGCACAGTACATTTCCAAGGAGGCGATCGAATATGGTGGGCTGACGGTCGAAACGACATTGAACGCCAAATGGCAAAAAGCCGCAGAAACAGCCGTTAAAGAAGCAATCGAAATTGATGGGCGAGCCCAGGGATTTGAGCAAGCCGCTCTAGTAGCTATCGATCCTCGGAATGGGGAAATTCGCGCCCTAGTCGGCGGATTAGATTACTACAAAGGTAGCCAGTTTAACCGCGCCACCCAAGCCCAACGGCAGCCGGGATCGACCTTTAAGGTGTTTGTTTATACCGCTGCGATCGCCGCTGGATTTTCGCCCTATCGCGGCTACGTGGATGAGCGCTATGTGGTGGATGGCTACGAGCCGAAAAACTATGGGAATAAGTATTCCGGTTCTGTGGACATGCGCACCGCCCTCACCAAATCCCTCAACGTGGTGGCGGTCAAGACCTTGATAGATGTGGGATTTGAACCCGTGATCAAGTTAGCGAAGGAGATGGGCATTAAATCGTCCCTCAAGGACACCTATTCCTTGGCCTTGGGTGCCTATGAAGTCAATCTGTTAGAACTCACCAGTGGCTATGGCCCCTTGGCTGCGAACGGGGAATATACCGCGCCCCACGCCATTCTGAAAGTGACGGATAACAAGGGGAAGGAGCTCTATAAATCCGACTTTAAGTCTCGCAAAGTTCTCGATCCAGGGACGGTTGCAATTATGACTTGGATGCTGGAGAACGTCGTGAAAAAGGGAACTGGCTCCCCTGCGGCCTTGCCCGATCGGCAAGTTGCGGGTAAAACCGGAACCTCAGAACAAGCGCGAGATCTCTGGTTTATTGGCTATATTCCCCAAATGGTGGCCGGGGTTTGGTTAGGCAACGATGATAACTACCCCACGGGCGGCAGTAGCGGAACGGCAGCGTTTACTTGGAACCAGTTCATGAAAGTGGTGGCGAAAGATCTGTCCGTGGAGAAGTTTCCGGATCTGCCGAAGGACATCGATACCCGGAAAGGCAGTATCAAAGCGAAGCCCGTAGAGCCAAATAGTGCCTACTCCAAAGGAATTGCACCGGATCCTAAGGACTCCGATCGTTTGCGCGATCGCCAGGAAAATTCGCCACCGGAGTCAAATTCCCAGAATAACCAAAGCAGTCCACCCGAGGATTCACCTGCGCCGCCACCCGAGGATATTCCACCCCCCGCCAGCTACGATCCCCCTCCGGCCTATAATCCGCCTCCAGCAGCAGATCCGATCGATGCGGCTCCCCCTCCGGCAGCAGATCCGCCCCCGCCAACGGAACCTGATCCTTTACCGCCGTCCAATCCTTAGTTCCGCTAGGCGTCACAGAATCCCTCCACCATCTTGTAGGACAGCGAGGGATATGTTGGCGATAAGGTTAAGACGATCGGACATCTTTGAGCGCGTAGTCCCGAAAGCGATTCATATCCGCTTGGAGAGAAGATTCCACGACTTTACCCAGGGCCAACCCATCCATTAGTTGCCGAATTACCGTTGGCACAGAATAGGCCACGGTGAGTTTGACAACGCTGCCGTCATTGCCGCGATCGTAGAACCGGATTGCGCCTTTATTGGGCAAGCCATCCACCGATTCCCATTGAATAATTTGATGCTGAACTTGGCGCACAATTTTGGATTGCCAGGAAAACTCGAATCCCCCCGAAGCTAACTTCCATACAGAAAGGTCAGGATTATCAGGCCGGACTTTGACGGAATCGATCCACTTCATCCACCTAGGCATTTGCTCTAAGTCTGACCAAAGCGACCAGACATGTTCGATCGTCGTAGGAATTTCAACCTGTACAGTGTGCTCGAGCCAGTCAGACATAAGGGCGACGGGGGTAAGGGTGGGAGGGTGGGTGGGTAGGGCGCAGGAAAATAGATCGGGATCGCAGAGCCTATAATGCGGTCATTGAGAACCCAGCTTTTCTCCCAGCGTAGCGCACTCACTCAGATGTGCGACGTTGGCAAAAGAACGGTTTTCCTAACTGAGATCTGTAACTGAGATCTGTATCGTCTTTGCTGAATATTAGAGCCCTACCTTAGGCATAGGAGTAGCGGAATAAACCTTTGCCTTCTACTTTTTGGCCGAAGGGCTCCAAAATCACCGCAGCGGCTTGTTTGCCAGAAATCGTTGCACCTTCCATACTGTCGATGTAGTCCTGTTGGGTATAACTGCCCGCCAGGAAAAAGTTCGCGATCGGGGTCTTTTGGTTGGGACGATAGGGATCCATATCCGGTTTTTCACGGTAGAGGGATTGGGCCAGCTTGACGACACTGAACCAAGTCATTTCTAGCTCGCGGGAAGAGGGGAACAGATCGTGCAGTTGCTTGAGGGCGTGCTGGGCAATGTCTTCGTTGCTCATTTTGATGAACGGATCGCCGGGAGTCAGCACCACTTGCATGAGGGAACCCTGGCCTTCGCGGTAGTAATCCTTAGGACTGGACAGCGCCAAGTCTGAGAAGCAGGAAAAGTCGGCATCGGCGCTGTAGAGCAGGTTATCAATACCAGCGGCGATCGCTTGCTTGCGTTTGCTTTCATCCTGCATTTCCGTGACCCAGCCATTGAACCGCAACTGCACGGTCACCACAGGCACGGCTTCCAGCTTGTAAATATTGTCAAACTCTGCCATGCTGCGCCATTCCGGGGGCAGAAGCCGTTGAATTCCCGGCACATCGCAGGCAGCCAAGTAGGCATCGGCGGTGACAATCTCTTCCTCCGCGCCATCGGCGATCGCCAAGCCCGTGACTTTAGTATTGCGGCCTTCCCCTTCAAAGAGAATGCGGCGGGTCTGGCGACGGGTGTGGATTTTGGCTCCCTTAGCAGTGATGTAATCCACGATCGGCTTGCTGAGATACTCCCCCGGCGATCCGGCCAACATGTTTAGTCGGGACGCTTCCGTTTTAGCCGCGAACATCATGAAGATCGTCAGCATACAGCGGGCGGAAATTTCCTCGGTGTCAATGAATCCCAAGGCCAGGGCGATCGGATCCCACATCCGCTTCAAGCTATTCTGCGATCCACCATGGCTGCGGAACCAATCGGCAAAGCTGATGTTGTCTAGCTTGCGGATCAGTTTCATCGCCACTTCATAGTTAACCAAACCCGGTACGATCGGGCTGGTACCTAGGGCGATCGCGTTCTGTAGCTTGTCTAATGGGGTTAACTGCCCCGTGGTGAAAAATGCCTTGAGGCCATGGAACGGTGCACCGACTAGGAATCGGAAATCCAACGTACCGATTTGGCCGCCGCGATTAATGAAGGTGTGGACATGCTCCTTGGGTAGCAAATTTTCGTAGGCACCCACTTTTTTCAGCAGCGCGAATAAGTTGTAATAGTTGTTGAAGAAGACATGCAGGCCCATTTCAATGTGGTTGCCATCGGCGTCCACCCAGCTTCCCACCTTGCCACCGACAAAGGGACGGGACTCAAAAATCTCCACCTCATGGCCAGCGTCTACTAGTTCGACTGCCGCCGCCAACCCTGCTAAACCCGCACCAACGATCGCAACACGCATTACGCCACCTAAAAATACGCTACCTAAGAACTTATAGACATCGACTGTCCAGACAGCTTTACAGATTGTAATGGTTTGCGGGTCGGGAAAAAAGCGCTTGCGTAGGATTCTGCGTTGATCAGCCCACAACCACTCAGCCCCAGGAATCCGTAGGACACAGGGCAGGGGCAGGGGGTGGCAGATTCCATTCCAGACAAGCGCTATCAGCCGCTATAACACCCGCTATAACAGATGGGCATATTCCAACGCTGTACGGCCTGCACGACTTTCGGGATGATGACTGTGCAGGGTTTTGGCGAGCATCCAGTGATCCAGGATCTCCAGAAGCCAGCGCAAATCTTCCTGGAAGCTCTGGCGATAGTGCTGCACCAGTGCGGCAAAGTGTCGGGCAATCCGATCGCAGGTGTGCTGCCAATTGCGTTGACAGACCAAGGCTAGCTTAAGTAACAGACCAACGGTAAAGGTGGCTCCAAATCCACCATGGAGGTTCATAAAGCGAACGTGGTGGTCGGCATGGCTTCTGGGGTGAGCCAGCAGGGTATCTAACAATTGCCAACTAACCTCCGTGAGCAATAAATCACTTTGGCCTAGAAAAGCTTTGGGGGAGGCGATCGCTTTCGATTGCATCTCCAGCCATTGACTGACAGAGGCTCCGCAATGGGGATGGTGGGCCTGCTGGGCAAAGTGTTGGACGCTGGTGTTCAAATAAGTAGAGAGGTGGTGAACCGCTTGGTGGTGGGCAGTGGCTCCGTCCCAAGCCAGCAAGAATTTCTGAGCACTCTCACGATAGCGCCCCGCCGCCGTTGATTTACCCGCATAGTGTTTGATGGCAAATCGGAGTTGTGGCTCCTCTAGCCCGGTCAGCCGTTGCAGCTCCGTCGAAAATTCTCCGGTGTGATTGCGCAATAGGGCATTGCGTAGATATTGATCAAGGCATTGATCATAGTGATGTTCTCGTTGTCGTTGTAGATGCGAAACCGCTTCTTGCCCACTATCGCTCGTGTCTTCGTTCAGCAAGATATGGGGATAAAGAAACGGGTACCGCCGCAATTCATCTTGCACCGATCGCGAATGATTCGACGTTTCAGGCTCATCCTCCGTTTGCGCCACATTAACCCGATCGAGCAGCGCCGTATATTGGGGAGACTGCGTAAATTGCGCCACCAGTTTCCGCAGGCGATCGATCACCGGAAAACGGCTTAACTGCGTAGGTTTGCGTTGAAAAATGAGGACAAAACCCGCCGTGTAACGCAAGTCCGATCTCGACCACCAATGGTTGATTAAGATATAGCAACAGCGATTGAGTACATTGAGAAATTCCCGATCGGCCTGTTCTGAAGCCACTAAACGATAGACTATTTCTAGAATTTCTGGCTCACGATATTGAGTCCCCTCAATAAACAATTGAGTGAGGCGATCGAGAATATCTGGAAATGGTAAATACCGTAACTCATACAGGTGATGATACAGGGATTCAGCATCCTGGTGCCAAGGCAACCTGGAAGAATGGAAATTCATGGTAGAGCCACCTTAAGAAAGATCCACAGAGCACGGAGGGACGAAACCAGAAAGCCAGGGAACAACGAAGGGTGCGATCTTGGGCTAATCAAAGGACAATTCAAGCCAATCATTCAACCCATTCCAACTAGAATGTCTTGCATTCTTGAAGACAATCATTAAAATTTCGCAATACACCCACCATTTTGACGGGAAATTGACGTTAATGACCAGTCAACTATCACTTGTAGCAACACCTATAACAATGAGTGCAGCAAGATTACAGCAATACATGTAGCAATGATTGTGGTAATGGAGAATTGGGCTGTGATATCAGGGTCGGTGAAGCTGCTAACTGTTCGATCGCCAAGGTCGATCGCCGGGATAAAAGAATTATCTCAGAAATATATAAGACTCTGAGGTTAGATTTATGGGGCGTTGATGACAGTTTTTACACTGTCTATCGAGAAATTACAGGTGCAGGTAGATGGATTCCGGGGAGCGCAGTTCATTGGGTAATTCCTAGGCAGCGGAAACTTGCAGTAGTTGGGATTCCGGTTCACAGGTGAAGCTGAGAGGTGACTGCGATCGGGGATGTTGGAAGGCTAAGTGGTAGGCATGGAGCCAGTAGCCACAATCTCCTGGGACGGGGACGTTGTCTGCATCCGGCTGGGCAGGCACGATCGGTAACCCGCCAACGCCATAGAGGGGATCGCCCACCAACGGATAGCCCGCCGCCGCAAGATGGATACGGATCTGATGGGGACGCCCAGTCAGAATGGTGACTTCCAGCAGGGTGTCTTGGGGATTGCGGCGTAGAACTCGGCAGTGGCTCTGGGCAAAGGAACCGCTGGGGGTGGCGGCGTAAAGGGTACCTAAGGCAGGATGGCCGATCGGGCCGATCGGGGTTTGGAGGGTAAATTCGTCGGCCATGGCGGTACCCGTCGCTAGGGCACGATAGATTTTGCGAATGGTTCGATCGCGCATTTGCTGGGTCAGGTGGGATTTTGCCAGGGGCGATCGGGCCAGCAAGAGTAACCCGGAGGTTCCGCGACCGAGGCGATGGATGGGAACGGGGGGCTGGTGGGGATATTGTTTTTGCATCTGGTGCAAAACGGTGTGTTCTAAAAATCCGGCTCCTGGCATAACGGGCAATCCCGAGGGTTTATTCACAACGAGGAGATCGGCATCTTCGTACAGGATTTCGATCGTCAGGGGCACGATCGGTTCCTGCCAAGGGGGACGGTGGTAGGCAAGGCGATCGCCTTTTTGCAGATAAGTATCTGGGGTAGTGGGATTCCCGTTTAATTGCACTTGCCCGGATGTAATTTTGGTTTGCCATTTGCTGGGGCTGGAGTGACGATAGTATTGCGCGTAGTATTGCAGAACAGTGAGTCCTGCTTGTTGCTGACTAATGCGATCGTGGTATGTCCAGCCTTGATTCATGGGGAGTTGGTTCAGGAGGTTTTCCTAGCAATTCTCATTATGAAAATAATTCTCATAGGAATTGAGCCTTTTTAACAAGCAATCATCTAAAACCCTCATGTTTTAGATGACAATTTCGGCTTAAAAATTCAGAATTTAGTATAAATGATTCAACCCAAGCATTGCTCAGGCTAAGCATTGTTCCAACTTTCCTACAGGAACCGTATTGCTACCAGGAACATTGCTAGAATAGGCTTGGCTCTGTAGAGGCGCAGCCATGATACTAGAAGACTATTTTGAATTCATTGCCGCTGATGAGATTCGCATCAAGGGGCATCGGATTGGCATCGAAGACGTAGTGAACTACTATCTACAGGGCTACTCACCCGAACAAATTCAATCAGAATTGCCCTCCTTAAGTTTAGAAAAAATTTACGCAACCATTACCTATTACCTTCATAACCGCGTCGAGATTGATACCTACATGCTGCGATTGCAGCAGTGGCGTGAACAGGAATACCAAAAATGGGCCGCAGAACCCTCATCCCTAATCGAACATCTCCGCCAAATTCAAAAAGAGCGTGAGCAATCCTTACTGAATCCAGTGTGAGCCGTTTTGCATGTCTCAACCGCCCGTGAAAGTCAAATTTTTATTAGACGAAAATTTGTCACCCAAATTTCAGGCAGCCATATTACGCCAAAATCCTCAAATTGATATTTTGCGGGTCGGCGATGCTGGGGCTCCCGCGTTTGGCACTCCAGACCCAAATTTATTGGACTACTTGGAAATTGCACAACGGATTCTGGTGACTGACAATCGGAAAAGTATGCCTGGACACCTCCAAGACCATTGGGCAAAAGGCGGTCATACTTGGGGGATTCTTTGGCTTAAGCCAGGTAGTTCGCTGACGAGCTGGGTTAGTACGATCGTCTTAATCTGGGAAGTCAGTGATGCTGCTGAATGGCGCGATCGACTGGATTGGATTCCGCTTTAAAGATTTGAGCAGAAGCTGTTCACTGCCGAGATTTTCGCTAGACTAATGGGAAGTTTGCTTGGGCTAGCTTTGGCCTATGTGGGAGTTTGATTTTCAGCCGTATTTAAGCGCGATCGTTGCTCACTATACCAAGGCGTGTGACTTTTACACGCCGACGGATGCAGTTTTGCCGTTGCAGGCGCGCTCGGTAGGGCGGGAGCAGGACGATCGGGAACAGAAGGTAGAGCCGTTTCCGGTGTTGGCAGGGTTGAAGAGGTACGCGCTGGGAGAGGAGAGAGAGCATGTGCTACTGGCGGGGCGACCGGGTTCCGGAAAATCAACAGCATTGCGGCAATGGGTGGGAGATTTGGTGGCGGCAGGGTTAGTTCCGGTGTTGGTGCAGTTGAAGGGCGATCGAACCGTTCCTGAATTAATCAAAGCAGAGTTTCGACGTTTCAAGATCAGGGTTACGGATGAACAGATCGACGACTGGTTGTTAGCCGATCAATTGGTTTTGCTACTTGATGGGGTGAATGAGATTCCGACCGAGGACTTACGGCGGGAATTGCAGCGGTTTCGGGAGGAGAATCGGTCGGTGCCGATGGTTTTTACGACACGGGATTTGAGTTTAGGTGGGGATTTGGGAATCGAGAAGCGGTTTAAGATGCAGCCGTTGTCCGATCGTCAGATGCGGGATTTTGTGGAAAAATATTTGCCGGAGCAGGGCAATCGATTGTTGGGACAGTTGCGCGATCGATTGAGAGAGATTGCGGAAACGCCATTGCTATTGAAAATGCTATGTGATGTATTTAAGCAAACAGAACAGATACCTCAGAATAAGGGGGAATTATTTCGGTGGTTCGATCGGGAGTACGACCGATTTAAGGGTTTGCCTGCGGTGTCAGCGGAGTTTCGGCGGTTCAAGTCAGAGGTGTTGCAGTACTTGGCATTTGCGATGATGCAAGGGGATAGTCGGACGGAGTTTTGGTTAACGATCGATCGAGGTCGAGCAGAAAGTTTGATTGAAGAGTGGTTGACGGGTCGAGTGAGTGATCCGGCGGAGAAAGCAAAGGAATGGCTGGAGGATTTATTGGAACATCATTTGCTGCAAGTGGCGGCAGATGGACGACGGGTGGAGTTTCATCACCAATTATTTCTGGAGTATTATGCGGCGGAGCATTTTTGGCAGGCGTTGGAGAGACATTCAAACTGGCTAGAAAAGCAAGAGGGAGAAGAATTCTCTTGGTTTCAACAGCATTACTTAAATAACCTTAAATGGACAGAACCAATTTCGTTAATGCTAGGACTACCTGAAGTCGATCGCAGATCTGCCGTCGAGATAGTCGAGCAAGCTTTAGCTATTGATTTGATATTAGGAGCAAAGTTAGCAGGAGCAGTGATAGAAGAAATTCAGAAAATGCTCATGCCAAGACTGCTGAATCTTCCTTTATCAGATGTTATAAAGCTCGAATTACTACGAGCAACAAAATCATTATTAGCTATTGAATTTATACTTCAGATATTTAGAAAATCTCCTGCGAAGCTAAGCCAATTAACTGCTTCCATCTTACGAGACTTAAATGCAGAAAAACAATGTGATTACCACAAAGACTTGAAAACCGCACTAGATTCCATTGATTTTTGGAATCAGTTTCTCGGCTGCGACTGGAGTGAAAATGATAGAAAAAGAATAGAAGAGGATTTTTGGGAGGGGGTTTACTATATCTGTATCGAATCGGATGAATTTGATCTTAATGAGGATATTCATATTTTTGCGTCAAATCTATGTGATTCAAAAAGAGATTGGAGAGATTTGAGGGTAACGATTCAAAACGGGATTTATCATTCTAATCCCCGCATTAGATCTATAGCAATAGAGGCTGCCGGAATTTTTTATTTAGAAGAGGCCCAAACCTTTTCACCTGATATGCTACAAACTCCAGTCTCAGAGGTGCATCAGACATCAATAAGGGCTGCTGAGAAAGATGATTTTACCAATATAGTTGACTGTTTGCTCAATCAATGGGAAATCGAGCAGAATGACCAAGTTAAAACAGTACTCGAAAATGTTTTAAGTAATCTCAATCAACCAGTTTATTTAAAATTTCTCTATAATTCTTGGACACAAAATGACTCATGGCAATTCTTTCACGCTTTTCAAACTATCCAAGAGAGCTGTAAATTCTACAACTACGAAATCTACCAAAAAGCTCTAGCCCGATCGGCCCTAGATACCCAGCAGTTCTCACCCGCAAACACCATTCATTTTGCAGGCGATTATATTGCAGGCGATAAAGTGGGGCGCGATAAAATTTTAGGCGACAAAAACGAAGCCCCCAACGCCAGCGAAGTCAAAATCTTCGAGCAAATCGACAACTACCACGAATCCCCAAGAGATCCGCCATCATAGGAACAGCCACCCCCATAACCGACCAAAAACTCAAGAGAAAAAGCAATGAACACCTTTCCCATCAACCTTAACGACAACCTCACCCGCTATCTCCAAGAAAAAATTGCCTCCGGCCACTACAGCAGCCCCAGCGACTACATCGAAGCCCTCATCCAAGAAGATCAAGCCCGCACAACTCGCCTCGAAACCCTCGCCCTCGAAGGTATCAACTCCGGCCCCTCCACCCCCATGACCGATGATGACTGGGCTTACATCCGCGCCCAAGTCCGCAAAAACCTCGGTCAAAGCTAAATATGCCAGAACTCATTAAGCGACCGATCGTCATCCAAGATCTCCTCAACATTGCCACCTACATCAGCTATGACAACCTCGACTCAGGCGATCGGTTCCTCTATGCAGCCGAAGCTACGTTCAAACTCATTGCTAAAACCCCAGGCATTGGGAGATTTAGCGGATTTCGTGGTTCCCAAATCGCTCAAATTCGCCAATATCCTGTCAAAGGATTCAACAACTATCTTGTCCTTTACGAACTAACCGAAACCACAATCGATATTGTACGTGTTGTACATGGCGCGCGCGACCTTGAACAACTCTTGCTTGAACCGGAGAATCCAGAAGATGAGTAATTCATCCAAATACAATTTCCCAAACGCCCAAAAAGTCCAAATCTTCGAGCAAGTAGACACTTACATCGAAAACAATCATCCAACCGACCCCGAAATCCAATCCGCGATCGCCGATCTCAAAACCCTGATCACAGACCTCCAAACCAAACACCCCAACGTCACAACAGAAGCCGAAGCCCGCGATATCATTGATGCAGAATTCACCGAAATCACCACCAACCCAAACCACAAACTTACAAAACTGGGGCAGCAACTTCGCAACCCCGAACGCCACCTCCAAGCCGGAAAAGCCGCTCTCGTTGAAGTAGCCAAAAAGAAACTCGACCAAAGCCTAATTGCTACTGCAATCGTCACCTACCTCGACAAACTCAGCGAAACCCCCGACCAAGGAGCCTAAACCATGGAATCGATCGAAACCACTGCCACTTTCTCCCCTAACGGACAATTCACGATCGATACACCGATCGAACTCAAAGACATAGCCGTATAACCGTCGATCGCCCTTGACTAGGGCACCACTAAAACCGGACAAGGCGACAGACTAATCACCCGATTCGTCACACTATCCTGAGATCCTTCTCCCGTCAGTCCCATTCCACGACTGCCCATGACGATCAAATCCACACCCATCTCATCCGCCACATCACAGATCGTAAATGCAGGCTTGCCTTGCCGCTCCACCGTTTCCGCAGTAATCCCCTGCTGAGAGAATAGCTCATTAGCCCCTTTCAGCAGTTCATCCACCGCATTCACCGACGTCATCGCCAAGTCCTCAGCCCCCTCTTCCACCACCGAGAGGATGACCAGACGGCTCTTGTGTTGCTGCACCAACTCCACCACCAAACTGGCAGCCTCACGGGATTCACGACTACGATCGATGGGAAACAAAATGGTCTTAAACATAACCTACGCACAACGCCTATGGAAACGTAACCGATCGAACCTGGGATTCTCAGAAAGAAACGGCTCTTTCCTCCAGAACCCTCCCACTTTGAAACTACCGCATGCAGCCCCAATTTTTACCAGATGTAAACCCAATGTAATGTGTCAGAGGAACTGTTCCAGGCAACTGTATTCCAGGCAGCAGAGGAGCCAGACTAGGGAGACGGTTCCAGTAGCATGGCCGCTAAAACACCGTCGGGTCTGATATAGGGTGTGAGTTGCTCGTAGCTCAATAAGTAACTATTCTGAGGCTCGGCAGCCTTCAACACATGGGGGAAGTCAAATTCGTAGTGAAAGAGAATCCCTCGATCGGTAATTGTAAAATGATTGAGATCTTTCACCCGAAACTGGTGCGCAGCATAGATTTTGAGATCAATCTCTTCGCCATAAGACTGCTTCACTTCAGCCATTTTTTTCTGAATTTCTACCTGCATTACCTGATTCACTAGGCGAGCTACCTGACCAAGGGCTTCGGTTTTAAACAGATGATGCGCGTAGATCACAGTTCCCGTTTTCAGATTAACCGCAAGATAGCGCTCAAAGCCCGATGGATAGGCCCCGGTACCCCAACCACTGTAGGTAATGTCCAAGATGGAATGCTGGTTGTAGTTAACGGTGTAGCCCAACTCATTCAACCAAGCATAGTCCTCAAACTCAGCGCGCATATCTTCTACGGACTTGCCAAAGGCTTGCTGGAGACCGATCGCGGCCTGTACCTTTCCCTCAAGTGCCGGATCAGCTATGCCAGAAATTTTGGGATATTTAACGATCGCTTCTCGACGGCCCAGGGCATCGCCCTTATCCCGCACGAACTTCACCATCTCCTCCGTAACAGTTACTTGCTCTGCACCTGCCATGGGCTTTGGGGAGGCCAAGGCTGGCTCCCCAGATGGAGTGGAAATCGGGGAAGTGGATCCTTGGGCAACTTGCCTGGATGCAGCAGAGGGATCAGTAGCACCTGAATCACTCCCCCCAGGCAACGGATGGCCGATCGCACAAGCCCAGGGAAATCCGCCCATTACCACTGCCAAAGTCAGAAAAACAATCGATTTCATACTCGTTACCATTTCGCAAAATGCGATGTCCTCAAAAAAAGCAAACTGTAGAGAAGAGTTTGTCAGCCATAGCCCTTGAAAAAATAGCTGGGAGAAACTGAACGCAACCACCGTAAAGCTTGTCATGCAGCCATTGTCGTGCAGCTATCTTGTTGTAAAGCTATGTTGTGTAGTGTGAAAGCTATGTAGAGTTGACTACATCTATTCTGACGAAATTTCGGAGAGGAAGTTCGGGATAGAGAGCGGGATTTCCCCAAATTCAAGGGATTTTTGGAAGACCCTGCACAAAACTTTACACCTAAGCGAACCTCGGCATCTTCAAGCGTGTTACGCCCCTTTGATAGACTTGATAACTGAAGTCGCTGACAGATTTGTAACGTTGGCGCAACATCAGCAGTTTGGAGGACGCTTAGTGGAAAGCACGCTGGGTTTAGAGATTATCGAAGTCGTCGAGCAAGCCGCGATCGCGTCGGCTCGGTTAGTCGGCAAGGGCGACAAAAACGGTGCAGACCAAGCTGCCGTAGAAGCCATGCGGGAACGGATGAATAAAATCCACATGCGCGGTCGGATCGTTATCGGTGAAGGGGAACGGGACGATGCACCCATGCTCTTCATTGGGGAAGAAGTGGGCATCTGTAACCAACCCAACGCCGCAGACTTCTGCACCCCAGAAGAACTGATCGAAATCGACATCGCTGTGGATCCTTGCGAAGGGACTAACCTTTGTGCCTATGGTCAACCTGGTTCGATCGCTGTACTCGCAATTTCTGAAAAAGGCGGCCTGTTTGCAGCCCCCGACTTTTACATGAAGAAGCTGGCAGCTCCGGCAGCAGCGAAGGGCAAAGTAGATATCCGCAAGTCTGCCACCGAAAACCTCAAAATCCTGTCCGAGTGCTTAGATCGGGCGATCGAAGAATTGACGGTGGTCGTCATGAAGCGCGATCGTCACAATGACCTGATCAAAGAAATCCGTGAAGCGGGTGCTCGCATCCAACTGATTGGCGATGGCGACGTCGGTGCTGCCATCAACTGCGGGTTTGCCGGAACTGGCATCCATGCACTGATGGGCATTGGTGCGGCTCCTGAAGGGGTGATCACGGCTGCGGCCATGCGCTGCCTAGGCGGTCACTTCCAAGGCCAGCTCATCTACGATCCGGCGATCGTGCAAACTAAGGAATGGGCCGACATGACCAAGGAAGGCAACCTGGCTCGTTTAGCTGAAATGAACATCGCCGATCCCGATAAGATCTATGAAGCGGAAGAGCTGGCTTCGGGCGAAAACGTTATGTTTGCTGCAACGGGCATCACC
Source organism: Alkalinema pantanalense CENA528 (assembly GCF_050753345.1). Taxonomy (NCBI): domain Bacteria; kingdom Bacillati; phylum Cyanobacteriota; class Cyanophyceae; order Leptolyngbyales; family Leptolyngbyaceae; genus Alkalinema; species Alkalinema pantanalense. The sequence goes on from NZ_JBLZFX010000041.1 coordinate 38,572, forward strand.
TCTAGCAACTGGCTGGAAGGCGTGAGGTTCTTTGGCGGTGGTATCCGCACCCAAACCCTGGTCATTTCCAGCCAATCCAAAACCGCACGGTTTGTGGACACCATCCACATGGCTGGGCATCCCAAGAGCGTTCAACTACGCTAGGAGTTGCTGCCTTTCCCTAGCTTTTTTGCAGGGAGCTAACGCATCGCTCATTCCGTTCAAGGGATGACCTATGCGCTGTTCTTCGGGGGGGAGGGTGCTTGGCAAGGATCTAAGTCACCCCTCTCCCCCACTCCTTTTCACACACTTTCGGACTTTTCTAAAACATCAACGATTTAATATGAATATCGCGGTTGTTGGACTGACCCATAAAACAGCGCCCGTTGAAGTGCGGGAAAAGTTGAGTATTCCAGAGCCTCAGTACGAAGGCGCGATCGCCGAACTCTGTAGCTGTCCCAACGTCGAAGAGGTGGCTGTCCTCAGTACCTGCAATCGTTTAGAAATTTATCTCGTCCTTCGCGAAGTGGATGCAGGCGTCCGCGAAGTCATCCAGTTTTTATCCAACCATAGTAAACTTCCGATTTCTACCCTGCGGCCTTACCTATTCACCCTGTTGCACCAGGATGCAGTCATGCACCTCATGCGAGTTTCCTCTGGATTAGACAGTTTGGTGCTGGGAGAAGGTCAAATTTTGGCCCAGGTGAAGCAATGCCACCAAGCAGGGCAGCAATGTACCAGTGTGGGTCGGACGCTCAATCAACTGTTTAAGCAAGCGATCGCCGCTGGGAAGCGCGTCCGCACCGAAACCAGCATCGGCACCGGAGCCGTCTCCATCAGTTCCGCTGCGGTGGAATTGGCGCAGATGAAGCTAGGGGATTTAGCACCCTACAAAATCCTCATCCTCGGCGCGGGGAAAATGTCCCGCCTGTTGGTCAAGCATCTGGTATCCAAGAATGCCGTAGACATGACCGTCCTCAACCGATCGATGGGGCGCGCCCAGGAACTGTCGAAGGAATTCCCCGAAGCCAATCTCAAGCTGGGGCTGATGGATCAAATGATGGCCCAATTGGTGCAGGCTGATATTGTCTTTACCAGTACTTCGGCCACGGAACCCATCCTCGATCGGGCCAAGCTGGAAGCGATTCTCGATCCGCAGCGCCTGGTATCCCTCATCGATATTTCCGTACCTCGGAACGTGGACGCGGATGTTAACGAGTTATCCCACGTCAAAGCCTACAACGTAGACGACCTCAAGGCAGTCGTGGCCCAAAACCAAGAAAGCCGCCGCCAAATGGCCATGGAAGCGGAGTCCCTACTGGAAGAAGAAGTGGAAGCCTTTGAAACCTGGCTGCGATCGCTCGATGCCGTGGCCACTATCAGCAGCCTCCGCAACAAAGTGGAAGCCATTCGCACCCAGGAACTAGAAAAAGCCCTCTCCCGTTTAGGCAATGATTTTGGTGATAAGCATAAGGAAGTCGTGGAAGCCTTGACACGCGGTATTGTTAACAAGATTTTGCACGATCCGATGGTGCAATTGCGGGCTCAAAAAGATGTGGACACCCGTCGGCAAGCCATGCAAGCTCTGACCGTTTTGTTTAACCTAGAAGACACACAACAGGAAGTGCGGGCTTAAAGAACGGTCAGAGCAGTTGGTTAGCCATAGCCAACCGATCGTGGAAGCGGGGAGAATGCGTCCTAAAGCTATCTATTCTCCATTCTCCCCAGCGTCAAAGGTCGCATCCAAAGGCAACACCACCGAAAACGTGGTGCTACCAGGCTGGCTGGTAACGGTGATATGGCCACTGTGTTTATCGACAATCTTTTTGACGATACTGAGCCCTAATCCATTGCCTTTGCCAGATGTCTTGGTCGTAAAAAAGGGTTCAAAAATTTTGTCTTGAATCTCGGGAGCCACGCCAGGGCCACTATCGGTAATCTGCACCACGATCGTCCGATCAACTTCCTTGGTGGTGACGGATAGGATGCCTTGATAGTTCATCGCTTGCAGCGCATTGTGAATTAAATTATTCCAAACTTGGTTGAGTTCCTCGGGAAAGCAGCGCAGGGGCGGCAAGGGGCGGTAATGGCGAATCACTTCCACGTGGTGCTTCATCTGGTTGTGGTGCAAGGTGAGGCTGGTTTCAATGCCCTCTGTCACATCCGCTTCGATCGGCACCGTATAGTCCCGGTGGTAGGCATAACGACGCAGCGCTTGCACCACGGTAACCGCCTGATCAACCGCCTCCAAAATAGTTTTGGTGCTGCGCTGAAATCCCACCAGCATATAGGCTTGTTCCAAAATCTCCATGGCGTTGGAATCCGTGAGCAACGGGTCAAACAGCGGCAAATCTTGCAGAATGCCCATATCCACGAGAATATCAGCGATTTCTTCAGCTGCATCGATATTCTGCTCAGCCAACTGAGGGATGATCTGTCGCCGCCATTGCCGCTTTTCACGGCTGGACATTTGCAAAACTTTGGGTGTATTTTCCCGCGATCGGGCAAGAAGATTTAAAAAAAGCGATTGCTGCTCCGCTGAAAGGCGCTGAAGACAGGTCGGCAGGGTGGTTAACCGTTGATTGAGCAATTGATCAACGTTTTTGGCTGACGATCGAATCACCCCCAACGGAGAATTCATTTCATGGGCCACCGAAGCTACCAATTCTCCTAAGGCCGCCATTTTCTCATTTTGGATTAACTGCGCTTGCGTGGTTTGTAGCTCTGTCAGGGCTTGGCTCAGTTCCACATTTTGCGCTTGCATTTGGCTTTGCAGCGATCGCAATTGCAAATGGGTGCTAATGCGAGCGAGCACTTCCTCAATTTGAAAGGGCTTGGTAATGTAGTCCACCCCCCCCACTTCAAACCCTTTCACTTTGTCCAACACATCCGACGCCGCACTGAGAAAAATAATCGGGATATCCTGCGTCCGGGCATCCGCCTTGAAATAGCGGCACACCTCATAGCCATCCATTTCCGGCATGCTGATATCGAGCAAAATCAGATCGGGGGGCAAACCCTGGGCCGCAGCGATCGCTTGCTTACCACTCACCGCTGGCCGTACGGTGTACCCCCGCTGAGTCAATAAGGTCATCAACAGCCGCAGATTGGTGGGCGTATCATCAACGACTAGGATATTGGCTAAGGAGGAAGAGGTCATAGATCGCGATCGCGCTGGAGGGTGGAGCGTGGGAGGGTGGAAGCGTAGGAGGGTGAGAACGGGGACTGGGGGAATCAGATGTGCAGGATTTGCTCGACTGATGGGCCAGCGGAGAAGTGGGAGGGTGAAAGAGTCGATTGGGTTGAATCAGGTGGGATTACTCCGGCTTTTATCCGGGTTGCTCTTGGGGAGGCCATTGATAAAATTCACTCGTTAGAAATTTAATAGATGGAAAGATGGAAAGTGAATAGGTGGAAATTTAGCCAATTGCATTCAATATAATCAATCCCAAACCATCCTATCTTTGTATAGCAACATCTTGGGTAATCGGAATAACCTCGGTGATCAGGCTCAGAACAACGTCATACTCAAATTGAGCGATCAAGGTGCGCAGTTGGGGCATGACCTCCGGGAATTGAGTTTGTAGATCGCTTAACAGGTTCTCGATCGTCTCAACATCGATCGTCATCACCGCATTGTGTAACGCTAGTAGCCATTCTGGAGGCAAGGGTTGGAGTCCTTGGGCCGTTAGGAGCGACCCTTGGGCTGGAACCGATTCTGATAAATCCATTGGCGAAGCAGCTTCTGCCTCAACGATCGTGTCTTCATAACGATATTGCACCCCTAAATGGGTCGCGATCGTGGCAAAAATATCGGCGGCGCGGAAGGGCTTGCGCAAAAAATCATCACATCCCGCTGACAGAATTAGGGATTTTTCCTCTTCAAAGACGCTGGCCGTCAGCGCAATAATAGCTGTGGCTTGGCCTTTATCCGTGCGCTTAATCTGCCGAGTTGCCGTGTATCCATCCATGACGGGCATCCGCATATCCATCCAAATCAAGTGGGGCTCCCAGCGTTGCCATTCCTCGATCGCCGCTTGACCATGGGCTGCTTCCCGCACTTCAAAGCCGATCGGCTGCAATAAATGCCGCAGGAGTTTGCGGTTCGTCTCCGAATCATCCACCACTAAAATGCGGTAGGTGGGCTGTCCCGGCTGGAGTCCTACCACTGGTTTGCTCTCCTGGGATTTTGGATGCGGGGACTGGGCTAGGGGTTCTACAGGAATCTGGAATTGGAAACAGGATCCCTGACCCAGCGTAGAAGTCACAGTCAACTGTCCCCCCATCAAGGCCACAAACTGCTGGCTAATGGACAATCCCAGCCCGGTGCCCCCCTGTTGTTGTCCAGTTGCCGTTTGCTCAAAGGCGCGGAATAGGCGATCGCAGTCTTCGGAGGCAATGCCAGGGCCTGTATCCATGACGGAGAACTGTAGGTATACAGGATGTAGGTATATAGGGGAATCGCCTGTCCCGCCCCGCTGTACTTGAAGGTGAACCGCCCCCTGCTCCGTAAATTTAATGGCATTGTTAATTAAGTTAATCAACACCTGCCGTAGTTTGACCCCATCCGTTCGCACCCAGTGGGGCAGGTCGGACGATCGCTCCACCTGCAAGGTCAATTGTTTCTCCGTGGCCCGCAATTGAAACATGTCCCGCAACGTGGTGAGCAATTGATCCAAATCCAGCTCGCTCAAATTCAGCGTGGTATGGCCGGCTTCAATTTTGGACAAATCCAAAACGTTATTGATCAACGTCAACAAATGCTCGCCACTGTTTAAAATCATGCGCAGGTGATCCCGTTGGTTGAAATTCAACTGGGGATCCCGATCGAGCAACTGGGCAAATCCCAGAATGCCATTCAGCGGCGATCGCAGTTCATGGCTCATATTGGCCAAAAAGCGACTCTTGGCTTGATTGGCGGTGTCTGCCACCTGTTTAGCCTGCTCCAATTCCCAAGTGCGCTCCCGAACTTTATCCTCCAGCGATCGGGCATAGGCTTCCAACCGCTGGCGCGCCTCTTGAATGTCCTGCCCCATTTGCTGAAAGGAGGCCGTCAGCACCGAAAGTTCCTGAATCCTCGATAGGGGGAGAGGTTGGTTTGGCTGCCCCGACGCCAAACTCCGGCTAGCCTGACTCAGACGTTCAATCGGAGCCGTGATCCCATGGGCCAGCAGTAAACTCATCCCGATCGCCAACACCAACGACAATCCGCACAACACGATCGTGCGCTGGGTATTGGCCTGAATTTCCGCCATAAAGGTCGATTCAGGAATCGTGGCCACCAAAATCCAATCCAATCCGGTGGTTTGAGAAAGCGACACCCAGCGTAAAAAATGCCGTTGGCCATTCAACTGCACCAACTCGGATTGGGTCGGATGCTCGGATGGGGCACGTTCCCCCCCTTGTCCCGCCAACTGCCTCAGCGCAGTCTGAGCCGCTAATTGGGTTAGTGGATCAGGGCTTTGGGTCGCCAGCGCTAGCGATTGGGGCCGGGTCGCAAAAGAAGTCGCCACTAGATGACCCGCACGATCTAGAATCAACAACCGACTTTGATCTCCCCAACTTAGCTGTTGCAGTAAATGGGAAATGTGGGTTAGCACAAAATCCACACCAACCACTCCTAGCCGCTGCCCTTGGGGCGTCTGAACTACTTTAATGGCTGTAATTTTGGGGCGCTTTTCCAAAAAATCAATATAGACCTGGCTCCAGCGGGGACGATCGGAACCAATGGCCTGTTGATACCAAGGGCGACGGCGGGGATCAAAGGGCTTTGTGACCTGAATCAAAGGCCCCAGCAACCCATCAGAGGTTAAATGATAGTCTTGAAACCGGGATCCTAGAGAGGCATTCACCAAACTGCCGTGCCAAGTCCGATCGGCTTGCAAGCCAATGCCCACAAAGGCACCCGTTTCGCTGCCGAAGTAGATTGCAGAGACACTCGGCGAATTAAAGGCTTGTCGCTGTTGCCAAAAACTTTGGCGTAAGCTTTGATGTTGGGCGATCGATTGCTGTCCCGTCGCCAAGTGCTGGGCATTAATTTGATTAATCGTCTGCGGAATCGCGAGGTATTGCTGTATCGATTGATCTAAGTGCTCCCCAGTCTTTGCAAGCAACTGGAAGGACAGATCTGCGATCGCGGTTTGGCCATTGCGGAAGGACAGATAACCAACAACGCCCACCACTCCCAAAAGCTGAATCACCCAAGTTACACTGAGTAGCCCGTTCAAAGGAAACCTGAGCGATCGCCATCGAGCCAACATGCAACCCCCTTACCTCAAGTTGACTCAGGTCTTGAAACCGACCCAGTCGCTGAAGTGGATTCAGGTTTTGACTGGAGAGCCAGCAATTGATCCAGGCTGCTCAGTTGCAGTTTGCTGAGGCTAACTAACTGTTCTAACGTTGCCTTGGGCATGGGAACGATCGACGTATCTTGACTATTAGAATCTCCGTAGAGCGCCTGCTGGAGCAGGTCTAAGCTGCAAACTACCGCAGGTCTAAGCGTTTGCGGCAAATGCTGACGATAGGCTTGAAGCTGTTGTTCTTTTTGGTTGAGATCCGTTGTCTGCGCTTGAACTTGACTTTCCAAGCGGGTATTCAAAAGTTGCATTTCCCGATGGATGCTTTGCAATTCGGTGAGCGATTGCTGCAAATAGCGATTCACTTCCACCAATTGGGTGGCTTGCGCTTCTAGCTTTTTTTGGGACAGGTAATGGTTGAGGGCCTCTGACACCGTGATGCCAAGCTCTTCCGATTTCCAGGGCTTAAGGATATAGCGGTAAAGTTGCGCCCCTTCGATCGCCTTAGAAATCCCTTCCAAATCCGCCTGTCCGCTAATCATAATGTTGAGCGTACTGGGCGATCGATCGTGAATTCGCTCCAACAGTTCATCGCCCTTTAGTCCCGGCATAATATAATCTGCTAGCATCACAGCTACTTCATAACCATCGGTCTGAAGTTCTTCAAACAATTCCAGTGCCTCTTCTCCATCTTCCGTCGTTTCAATGAGGTAGGCATCCCCGAAAATTCGTTTGAGTTCCGTTTTCAAGCTGGCGAGCACCATGGGCTCATCGTCAACACAAATAATGACAGGCTTTTTAGCAGCAGGCATAACACCGTTGAACAAAAAGACAAGTAAACCCAACATCCGGGAACAACCAATGGCAGACCCGGAAGGGAGTCTTCCCGAAGATTCTGCTGGATAGTCTATGCAAAACAATCCAAAATAGCTAGTAGATTTCCCTAAACTTCCCTAAATAAGAGGAGAGGCCAAGGGAACTATGGAATAAAGCCAATTTTTGATCTCTTCCGGGAGATAGATCAAAATCGGGGATTTTGCGTAGAAATATGTGGTTTTTCCGTAAATATATTTGATTTTAGTGGACATCTTGCCCATAAGTGGACATAGTGAATGAGAACCGTGAACAGACAGGTTAACGGGGAACCCCATCCCATCTGGCAAGTGATTGCCCCATTCATGTTTTTTGCTGATTCATCAGACATTGAGGAGATTGAATATCTTGAACTAAAGTGGACTGAGATTAGAACCTCTACCCATTAGATTAGGGAGCGACTACCTTTATCCTTTCATTTTCCTGCCTCTAACATTCTAGGAGGCTTCCTTTACTCCTTCTACGCTGTTATGAAACTTGTGTTGTGTTCACTGTGCAGTGGCCTTGTCCTTTTAAGTCTCACTAGCTGCAATTCTAATCCGTTGGCAAGTCGTCCTGGATCCGAGCCATCCCAAGGCAATCAGTCTCAAGGCAACCAGTCTCAAGTCCAGACGCCCACGATCGTCAAAGTCGCCGCCTCTAGCTCTACCAGTTTGCTACTAGAGATTTTGGCCGAAGCCTATCAAGCCAAAGTGAAGACGGTCAAAATCGAATTTGCCACCAGTAACCAATCCGGTAGCTCGATCGCCGCCGTATCCGATAAATTAGTGGACATTGCAGGCAGCAGCCATCCCCTCAAACCCGAAGAAAGTAATGGCAAACTTCAGTACCGGGAAGTGGCGAAGGATCCCCTCATGGTCGCGACCCACCCTTCGGTCACAGGGGTCAAGAATCTAAGCAAGGCCCAACTGCAAGGCATTTACAGCGGTAAGATTCGCAATTGGCAGGAACTAGGTGGCCCGGATGCCGCCATTGTGGTGCTCGATCGGCCCGAAGACGAGTCTGCTAAAAAATTGCTCCGTCAATATTATTTAGGCGATGCACCAACGACCCCGAAGGCCATCATTCTCAAAAAAGAAGGCGAACTCATTCAAAGCTTGCGGGAAACCCCCTACGCGATCGGAACCTTTTCCCACGCCTATGCCCTGGTTAAACAAGTCCCCGTTAATCCCCTCCGTTTAGACAATGCGGAACCTAGCCCAGATAATTGGAAACAGGGAACTTACTCCATGGTGCGACAAATGGGCATCGTCTGGAACACACAACCCTCCCCCGCCACGGTAGGCTTTGTGGAATTTATTTTTAGTCCCGAAGCGGAAAAACTGTTACAGGACAAAGGGTTTATTCCCATTCGTTAGGGGGCTAATGATGCAGTTCCTGCGGATCTACCGACACTTAAGCCTGCGGCAAAAAATCGTCCTACCCTTTTTAGCGGTTTTTATGACGATTTTGCTGATCGGGGCCATGGCGATCGGGTATTGGTTAACCCAGACTTTAGAACAGCAACGCTACGTTGAATTAGAAGATTTTTCCCGACGGGTTCAAGCGGATCTACAGGCTAACCAAGAAGCGCTGATTGCCAAAGCGCAGGTACTCGCCGATCAACCTGCCATTCGTCAGGCTGTAGCTAAGGGCGACCGGGCGGCTTTGATGCAGTTACTCTTACCTACGAAGGCGGAACTCCAGTTGGATTGGGTCAAAATCCTCAATACCCAGTCCCAGAACTTACTCGATCTACAAAATGAGACCATCCAGCAGCGAGGATTATTGGATCCCAAAATTTCTACCAGTGCAGCCAAAGGCATTGCCCTGGACGATTGGGTAAGCACGCCGGACGATGCCCGCACCTTTGGGGTGGTGACCGTGCCCATCAAATCGAACACCTTGCTGGGGGGACTGATTTTAGGTCAGGAGTTGACGGATTTCAGCTTGACCCGCATTGCCCAAGGGTCGTCCAAGCAAATTGTGGTGCTTTCTGGCCAACAAGTGGTTGCATCCATGGTGGAGAATCTGCGGGGCTCGATTCCTTTTACACCAGGGTCTCAGCGGTACATTACGATTCAAGGGCAGCAGTTCCTCACAACCTCCCTGGAAATTCCTCGGTGGAGCGATCGCACACTGACGGTGCTTGTTCTCTCGTCTACCGAAACCTTAGCAGCAGCCCAAAAGATTTTATGGATCCGTTTGCTGGGGGTACTATTGCTGGGGGGGGCGCTGATCACTCTAGTGGGCTTTCGGATTGCGGGGATGATTACTCGTCCGATTACGGCTCTGACCCAGGCCACTCAATCCTTAGCAGAGGGCAACCTCGATCGGGTTCTTCCAGTCGATCGATCGGATGAAGTCGGCAAGCTGAGTAATTCTTTTAACCAAATGGCAGAGCAACTGCGCCACTTGTTTGCAGTCCTAGAAGCCACGAATAGTCAGTTAGAACAGCGAGTGGAAGAACGCACCCAAGAATTATCTGAGACGCTCAACCAACTCAAAATAACCCAGGCTCAAATGATCCAGGCGGAGAAAATGTCCAGTCTTGGCAAGTTGGTCGCTGGAATTGCCCATGAAATCAATAATCCAGTCACCTTCATCCATGGCAACTTGGAACATTTAGAGCCGGCTACCCAAGATGTTTTAGCCCTCTTGGATCTCTATCAAAACAATTTCCCAAACCCTACGTCTGACATCGAAAACCGCTTGACTGAGATGGACTGGAGCTATTTGCGTCAAGATATTCCAGCCATGCTAAATTCCATGCGAGTTGGCAGCCAACGCATCCGCGAAATTGTTCTCTCACTCCGCAACTTCTCCCGATTGGATGAAGCAGAAACCAAATGGGCGGATATTCACCAAGGCTTAGAAAGTACGCTCCTGATTTTGCGCCATCGCTTAAACGCAAATTCCACCCGTCCCCAGATCGAAGTGGAGCGGCACTATGGTGAACTTCCTCCAATTTTGTGCCATCCGGGGTTGCTCAATCAGGTATTTATGAATATCTTGTCCAATGCGATCGATGCGCTGGAAGACCGTCTCAGAAGCGATGCCAGCTTCACTCGACCGTATATTTATATTTCAACGGGATTCACCCAAAGAAATCGGATCAAAATCACGATCGCCGACAACGGGCCAGGAATTCCAGAAGAAATTCAATCCCAAATTTTCGATCCCTTTTTCACCACCAAACCCGTCGGCCAGGGAACAGGGATGGGAATGTCGATTAGCTATCAAATCATTACTGAAAAACATCACGGCAACCTAGTCTGTCGATCGACACCAGGTAATGGTTGTGAATTCAAAATTTTGTTACCCTACACTCCCAACAGAACACCCCTTCCTGATGTTTCAGTAGACCTCCTGCATGAATCAAGTGGCTTGTGCCAGTTCAAAATTGAGTAGACCCGCAATCAAATTGAGCCGGAGTCCAAACCGCTTCCTGCGATTGCGATAGCGCCCCGA